>NZ_BDEL01000001.1:615000-922500 GCF_001685485.1 Formosa haliotis
CCTTGTCTACCTATACAAAAGATTTAGGAATATATACTTTAGTCTCAGATACTATGGCTCCAAAAATTACACCTCTAAATTTTAAAAACGAGCAATGGATTAGTACCTTAAATACATTGAAAGTAAAAATTACCGATGATCTTTCAGGCATTTCAGATTATAGAGCAACCATTAATGGAAAATGGATTTTGATGGAATACGAATATAAAAATAACACCCTGACTTACGATTTTAGCGATAATATAAGTACAGATACCACCAACGATTTTAAAATAATAGTAACCGATAATGTAGGAAATAGTTCTACATTTGAAGCTAGGTTTCACAGAAAATAAATGAAAACATTTTTTACTCACAAGCGTTTTTTACTGCAAATCGTATATGTCCTTATACCGTTTTTAGGACTCTCTCAAAATGGAACTTTGCAAGGGGTTATTCTAGATGAATTAAAACAACCTATACCTAACGTAAATATTAAAGCCGGAACAACAGGAACGCTATCTAATGAGAATGGTTTTTACACCATTAAAATTCCTGACAACAAAGATGTTACAGTTGTTTATTCACATTTATCATTTAAGTCTGTAACTGCTAGTTTTCATTTAAAAGATGGTGAAGTTTTTGAATTTAACCCCATTTTAAACACCAATGTAGAGCAAATTGAAACCGTTGTTTTATCTGGTAGAAAACGTAAAGATGTACAAGGTATTGTGAATTTAAATCCTGCCGAAATACGTAAAATTCCAGGCGCAAATCCAGGGGTTGAAAATCTATTAAAAACACTTCCGGGTGTAAGCAGCAATAATGAATTAAGTACTCAATATTCTGTTCGTGGTGGAAATTACGACGAGAATTTAGTTTACGTAAATGGCATAGAAGTGTATCGCCCATTTTTGGTGCGTTCTGGGCAACAAGAAGGTTTAAGTTTTGTAAACAGCGATATGGTACAAAATGTAGACTTTTCGGCGGGAGGATTTCAAGCTAAATACGGCGATAAGCTATCTTCTGTTTTAGATATTACCTACCGTAAACCTGTAAATTTTAGAGTTAATGCCGA
This sequence comes from Formosa haliotis, assembly GCF_001685485.1. Classification (NCBI taxonomy): domain Bacteria; kingdom Pseudomonadati; phylum Bacteroidota; class Flavobacteriia; order Flavobacteriales; family Flavobacteriaceae; genus Formosa; species Formosa haliotis. The sequence goes on from NZ_BDEL01000001.1 coordinate 616,058, forward strand.
CTTGAGCCTGCTTGGTGGAAGTCTTTCTGTAGAAGGTGTTAGTAAAGATTCAAAATTCACTTCGCTTGTTGGTATGCGTTACAGAGATAATAGTTTATTGGTAGACGCCAAGGAAACTGAAACCAATTACGATCCTAAATTTGCAGATATTCAAGCGTATTTCACATACCAGTTTACAGATAAATTCAGTTTGAATTTCTTAGGGAATGCAACCATTAATAAGTACAATTACGAGCCAGAAACGCGCCAGACAAATTTCGGAACTCTAGATAATCCCTTAGCCTTACTTGTTTTTTACGAAGGCCAAGAAAAAGATGCTTACCAAACGCTTTTTGGCGCATTACAGGCTACTTACGAAGTAAGCGATAAATTAAAATTACATTTAGTGGGGTCTACATATCACACTACCGAAGAAGAATATTTTGATATTTTAGCACAATACAGACTCGGAGAAGTCAACAATAATATAGGTGATGAAAATTTAGGTGATGTTGAATTTAGCCATGGTATTGGCGGACAGTTAAATCATGGAAGAAACGATTTAGATGCCTTAATTTCTACAATCGAGCATAAAGGAAGCTATACCTCTAACGGAAATGATTTTGATTGGTCTGTTAAATTTACAAATGAAGATATTAGAGACCGTCTTGTAGAATGGGAAGTTATAGATTCTGCTGGGTTTTCTATTAACCCTCCAAAATTCAGAAATCCAAACAATCAACCTTACGAACCTTATGAAGGCCCATTGGTAGCCTTTCAAAATGTTCGTGCTACAAATCATACTAGTATTGATAGAATTCAGGCCTATTTACAATGGAGTCGCCGATTTGAACTTGGCGATGCCGAAGTCTGGGCAAATGCCGGTGTGCGATCACATACTTGGACTGTTAGTGGTGAGGATATCGAAAAAAACACACAAACGGTAATTAGTCCGAGAGCTCAATTCGCTATTAAACCAAACTGGAAACACGATATGCTTTTTAGAGTTTCTGGAGGAGTCTATTACCAGCCTCCTTTTTACAGAGAATTAAGAGATTCTAGCGGTACGGTTATTCCAGATGTGAAAGCTCAGAAATCGATTCATTTTGTAGCGGGTAACGATTATAGTTTCCAAATATGGGAACGCCCTTTTAAGTTAACCACCGAAGCTTATTATAAAAAACTTACCGATGTTAATCCGTATACGGTAGAAAATGTTCGTATACGTTATCGTGCAGATAATAATGCCGAAGCTTATGCCTATGGTTTAGACCTTAGAATAAACGGTGAATTTGTTCCTGGTACAGAGTCTTGGTTTAGTTTTGGATATTTAAAAACCGAAGAAAACATAGACGATCGTGGTTATATTGCTAGACCAACAGATCAGCGTTTAAAATTTGCCGCCTTATTTCAGGATTATGTACCTAAATTACCGGCTATGAAAATGTATTTAAATTTGGTATACAATACAGGACTACCAGGAGGCTCTCCAAGTTATGCGGACCCTTACGATTATCAAAACCGCTTACCAGATTATAAACGTGCCGATTTAGGTTTACAATATGTTATTGTTGATGTAAATGAAAACTTTGAAAACGGATGGAAAAAACCCTTTAAGTATTTATCTGTAGGGTTTGAAATTTTTAATGTTTTCGATGTTCAAAACTCGATTACAAACACTTGGGTTCGCGATGTGTATAGTAAACGACAATACGCGATACCTAATTATTTAACACCTCGCGTATTTAACGTAAGAACAACCATGCAATTCTAAATTTTCAATATAAAGTAAACTTTGTGCGACGTGAAAAAGGTAGACGATAAAGATACATGTTGGACAGTTTGCTCTGATTGTCACGGTCAAGGAAGAAAAAGACAGCGGCTACGCAAGAAGGATCGCCGTCATTACCAAAATGCGTTAAAACAATTTGAAAATTCTAAAGAGAAAGGCCCTGCTCCTGTTCGCCCTAAAGGCCCGTTAATTCCATGTATAAATTGTTCAGGCTCGGGAATAATCCCTGCTTCAAGCTATCCGAAACCGGACCATAACACCTATCCTCATGTTGCTATTATAGGAAGTGGTATTGGTGGTGCAGCTTTGGCTGTAGCTTGTTTACATCGGGGTATTCCATTTACCCTTTACGAACGCGATACGAGTTTCGATGATCGGGCTCAAGGATATGGTTTAACCTTACAACAAGCAAGTAAAGCTATTGCTGGCTTAGGAATACCTAATTTGAACGAAGGGGTCATTTCATCTCGACATGTGGTTCATACAACCCAGGGAGAAATTATTGGAGAATGGGGTAACAGAAAATGGGTAAAAACTCAAAACAAGGCTGCTTCAAAACGCACCAATATACATGTCCCTAGACAAGCCTTACGGAATGCTTTATTAAAGCAACTCGATAGACATAGTGCCATACAATGGGGCCATCAATTAATCGATATTAAAAGTCAGAAAGATAATAGTATTACATTAGGTTTTAAAGTGAATGGCGACATTAAAACTGAAAAAGCAACATTGGTTGTTGGTGCAGATGGTATTAGAAGTACGGTAAGAACTATACTTCTTAGCCCTCAAATTAGCCCACTACGTTATTTGGGTTGTATAGTAATTTTAGGAATTTGTCCGCTCGATAGCATCGCAAATACAGATTCTAATTTACTTGATTCTGCCACCGTATTTCAAACAGCAAACGGTAATGAACGTATTTATATCATGCCATTTACAGCAAACTCCGTGATGTGGCAGCTAAGTTTTCCCATTTCGGAACAGGAAGCTAAGGCTTTGAGCAAAGCGGGTTCGAAATCCCTAAAAAAAGAAGCACAAAAAAGAACGCAGTGGCATACCCCAATACCTCAAATTATAAATGCCACCCAAGAATCACAGATTTCTGGTTACCCAGTTTACGATCGCGAATTACTTAAACCGGAAGTATTAAATCATGCAGGCCCGGTTACACTTATTGGTGATGCTGCTCACCCCATGAGTCCGTTTAAAGGACAAGGAGCCAACCAAGCTTTATTAGATGCTCTTTTATTAGCAAGAGACCTTACAAAAGGATGCGGACCTCACTCTGATTGGAATACTAATGGCATTCGAAAAACAATTTTGGAAGATTTTGAAATTGAAATGTTAAAGCGTAGTGCATCTAAAGTAAAAGATTCTGCTGCAGCTGCAAAGTTCTTGCATTCAGAAATTGTACTTCATAAAGCTAACGAACCAAGAGGACGATGTTTAAAAAAGAAAAAGAATTAGGTTAAATCAAACTTATTTTGCTTGGCGTAAAGCATCGGCAAAAACGGCATCGAAATTGCTATTCTCAATGGCTTTCGCAGCTTTTTCTACATCATAACGAACCCTTTTAAAAGTCACCAAAATGGCTTCAGGATTACTAGGATCAAAATTTTCTTGGTCCCATTCTAAAATAACATAACATAATCTTGGATCGCCATCTTTAGGCTTTCCTACCGAACCAATATTAATTACGTGATTTGCTACCCCTCTATTCATTATCGTTCTATGAAATGGTTTATGTGTATGCCCGCAAAGCATAATATGTGCATTTCTACCGGTAAGCATATCTAGAACTTCATTTTCCGGATAATCTTTAACCATATAATCGTTTATCGCTTTTACACTTCCATGCACTAATAAAACATTAAATGGACTCTCATTCATAACAAAAGACAAGTGCATTTCCCTTGGTAAATTTTTTAAAAACTGACTGTGATTGTCATCCAACATCCCTCGTGTTAAAGCTTTATTAGAATGCGGATTTTTATCTTCTGCTTTCAACAAAAATTCTTCATGATTACCCATTATAGTAGGAATTGCTCGTTTTCTAATTTCATGGGTCACTTCATTAGGCCAAACATTGTAACCCACCAAATCTCCTAAACAATATATAGCATCGGGAGCCTCCTGCTCTACGTCTTCAAAAAAAGCCTCTAATGCTGGCAAATTAGCATGTATATCGGAAAAAAAAACAAATTTCATAATTAAAAAAATATGGGATTAATAAGTAAACAATGATAGAAAATTAGTTTATAAACAAAAAAAATCTCGTTAAGAGATTTTTAGTTTTATAATGCTTTAATAAGTAATTCTGCCGTTGCTGGGTTTGTAGCTAATGGCACGTCGTGCACATCGCAAATTCGCATTAACATAAATATATCTGGTTCGTGCGGATGTTTTTCTAGAGGATCTCTAAAAAATAACACCATATGGCATAAACCTTCGGCTACACGTGCTGCTATTTGCGCATCGCCTCCTAAAGGGCCAGATAAATAAGGAACCACTTGAAAACCTGCTTTCTCAACTTTCTGCCCCGTGGTTCCGGTAGAAATTAATGAAATTTTCTTTTGGTCTAAAATGTCTCGATGTTCGTTAAGAAACTGAACCATTTCAGCTTTCTTACCATCGTGAGCAATAATTGCGATCTCCATTAGTCTAAATCATTAGTGTGAAATTTCGCTAAACCTTCTATAGGACGTCTTGTAAAATTACCTACGGTAAAATTCATTTCTTTTGCCACGGCTAAAATCTCGTCTTTAGCAAAAAATGCAATCGATCCGGCAAAATGAACAGGAACAGTTTTCAATTCCTCTTTATATTGCATAATCATATTGTTAGCAAACAATCTTATCCCGTTTTTAATAAGATTCTGAATATACTCAGAGTCTTTATTTAAAAACATAAATTCGGCGAAAGAAGCCAAAAATGCATTTGGGTTTGGTTGCTTATAAATATTGTATTTAATATAATCGGCTTCTAAATTATATTTATCGGCCATCGCTACGCGGATAGCTTCGGGCATTTTATTAAAGTAATAATCGCGAATTAATTGCTTTCCGTAGTAATTACCACTAGCATCGTCCATTAAACTCCATCCTAAAGATTTTACGCGTTGGTGTAAATTAGTACCATCGAAATAACTACAGTTAGACCCTGTACCTAGAATACAAACTACTGCAGCTTCTGTAGGTGTATTAATTGTAGAATACACGGCAGCCATAGTATCTTCGTCTACTGTTATTTCAGCATTTACGAAGAAATCTTCTAAAATCCCTTTTAATAATTGTTTAGGTTTTTCTGTTCCACAACCTGCACCATAAAAGAAAACATGAGATACGTCCTTTTTGTGTTCACTTAAGGCTTCACTCTTTTTTAAAATTTTTCTTAATTTTTTTTCAGAAAGAATTGCGGGATTAATACCGCTTGTTCTGATTTTTTCGAGAAGTTGTTTCCCATTTTTATCTACAGCAATCCAATCTGATTTTGTAGAACCACTATCAACTATTAAAATCATATTATATTAAATAAAAAAAATCCGTAATTCTATACCTCTATGGTAATAGAAGATATAAAATTACGGAAATTATAAGTGAAAATTATAGATTGTGAACTTTTTCAGCTAAATCGATTAATTTATTTGAATATCCAAATTCGTTATCGTACCAAGATACAACTTTGAAGAATTTAGAGTTTAATTCGATTGCTGCTTCAGCATCAAAGATACTAGTACGAGCATCACTTACGAAATCTTGAGATACTACTAACTCATCTGTGTAACCTAAAACACCTTTCATAGCACCTTCTGAAGCCGCTTTAAATGCTGCTTTAATTTCTTCTAATGATGTATCTTTTTTAGTTTTTACAGTTAAGTCTACTACAGAAACATCTGCAGTTGGTACTCTAAATGCCATACCTGTAAGTTTTCCATTTAATTCTGGAATTACTTTACCTACAGCTTTAGCAGCTCCTGTTGAAGCAGGAATAATATTTAATAATGCACTTCTACCACCTCTCCAGTCTTTACGAGAAGGACCATCTACAGTTAATTGAGTCGCTGTAGTAGCGTGAACTGTTGTCATTAAAGCTTCTTCAATACCAAAGTTATCATTTAATACTTTAGCTACAGGAGCTAAACAGTTTGTAGTACAAGATGCGTTAGATACGATAGTATCTGTAGCTTTAATTTTTTCGCAGTTTACTCCCATAACAAACATTGGAGCATCTGCACTTGGCGCAGAAATTACAACTTTCTTTGCACCTGCTTGAATATGATAATCTGCTTTTTCTAGAGTTGTAAAGATACCTGTACATTCTGCAACGATATCTACACCAGCTTCATCCCACTTTAATTGTGTTGGGTCTTTTTCTGCTGTAATTCTTACGTGTTTACCGTTAACAACTAAATGTCCATCTTTTACTTCGATTGTACCGTCAAATTTACCATGTACAGAATCGTACTCTAATAAATAAGCTAAATGGTTTACATCTAACAAATCGTTAATTGCTACTACTTCTACATCTGGTCTGTTTAATGTAGCTCTAAAAGCGATTCTACCAATTCTACCAAATCCGTTAATTCCTAATTTTAATGTTGACATATTCTTAATTTAATGTTTAAGTGCTCATGATATCTGACACACGTAATAATTCTAAGTTAATTTTTGACTGACCTTTTATAGCTTGATCTAAAGGGGTTAATGCCATAACATCGTTAAGCAAACCGACCATGAAATTGGATTTTCCTTCTAACAAACTTTCTACTGCTTTTACTCCCATACGACTTGCCAAAACACGGTCGAAGCACGATGGTGAACCTCCACGTTGCATATGGCCTAAAACAGATACACGTACTTCATATTCCGACATATGTTCATCAACATAGTCCTTTAATTCAAATACGTTTTTTCCAATTTTATCACCTTCGGCAACGACTACTATACTCGATGATTTACCAGAGGCTTTACTTCTGCGTAAAGATTCTAATAATCTATCTAATCCTAAATCTTCTTCTGGTATCAATACCTCTTCGGCACCAGCACCTACTCCAACGTTTAAAGCGATATGCCCTACATCGCGCCCCATAACTTCTATAAAGAATAAACGGTCGTGAGAACTGGCTGTATCTCTAATCTTATCGATAACATCTACAACAGTATTTAAAGCTGTATCGTACCCTAAAGTATGGGTTGTTCCATAAATATCATTATCTATGGTTCCGGGAATTCCCATTACAGGAATGTCAAATTCTGAACTAAAAACCATGGCTCCAGTAAAACTACCATCACCACCAATAACCACTAAAGCATCTACTTCGGCCTTTTTAAGTTGGTCATAGGCTTTTTGTCGGCCTTCCTTGGTCATAAAATCTTTAGACCGCGCTGTTTTTAAAATCGTACCACCTTTATTAATAATACCTTTCACACTTCGTGCATCCATTGGAATAAAATCGCCACGAATCATCCCTTGATAACCGTGAACAATTCCTACACATTCTATATGATGAAAGGCACATGTTCTAACTACCGCACGAATTCCTGCATTCATTCCAGGAGCATCTCCTCCAGAGGTTAAAACACCAATTTTTTTAATGGTTTTTGACATGTTATATTGATTTGCTAGCTAAATTACTAAAGTTAATCAACATAAAAAACCGCTTTTAAGACTTTTTAACAATGGGTCTTAAACTATAACGTTTGAATACAGAAAAAAGTTAAAAACTTATTTTATTATTAATAAAATGGGAGATTTTACGGTTAATTTTCTTCTGAATCTTCGGATTTTAAAATAATGAATTCCGGAATCGCATTGTCATCTTTTGGAAGCTCGACAGGAACTTCGTTTTGGGTAGCACTTTCTATCTCCACCTTTTTTTCTCCTACAAAGATTTTTCGAATTAATTCTCTAAAAGTATCAAAGTCTACATTATATGAAATTCCGACACCTTGAGTATACCCTATTTCTTCTCCAAAATCGCGAATACTATTTTCTCGATTAAATACACTTGCTGTTAAAGTACCTTCCTCGTTCAATAAGAAATCAATTTCTATATCTCCTGCAATAACGGTTTGGCTCACCCCTCCTACCGGTACATCAACATTTCCATTAATCATCACCCGATCGCTAATTTTTGTTTGTAGCGTTACTCCAAATCGATCATCGGTTTGGTAATCGGGGTTATTTTCACCCAGTTCATAATTTAAACCAATATTCAATTTATTGTCTCCACTAGAAAACAACCCGTTTACAATTCCATTTAATCGTTCTGTTAAGGTACCGTAAGGATTAATACCCGATAAACCACTAGAAAACGATCCGGTAGTAAGAAGATATAGTGCTTGGTTATCGCGATCTTCCTTAGACTCTAATCTATAAGTAAGCTCGGACTTTACAGTGGAATTCACGTTTGGAAATTCAAAACCAAAATTAACTTCTGGCTTTTCTAACTGATTAGTTAACTCGATCTCTACATTTACAGGAATACTCTTATTAATAGGATTATCTAATAAAGGTGACGGATTAGCTTGTGTTTTATATATGGCTTTAATATCTATTCGGGCGCCTAACGGATTCCCATCCCACGCTAAAGTTCCCCCTGGCTGTACTATAAATTCCTTTTGAATTAAACCACCGTACATAAAATTATAAACTCCTTGAAACACCGAAAAATCGCCATAAATATTAAATTTCCCGTTGGTATTAATTTCAATTAGCAAACCGCCAATACCACGTCCCTTAATGGTGCTTCCAGAATCACGGTCCATTACAATTTCAATCTCGGCATTATTATTTACCTCCAAATCGAAATCTAATTCTAGTCCTTTTATATCTTTAATTAAAAGTTCTTTACCTGCAAGTTTAGCTTTCTTCTCTTCCGGACTTAAAAAATGAATAAAAGTATTGTCTCCAAAAGATTCTGAATCGCTCATAGGAATTTTAAACACGGTTCCTTCCATGGTTTCTCCTACAACCGAAATTACAAGTTCGTCTGTAGGACCATTAATTGTAGCGTTTCCTGCAATATAACCTTGACCATAATATAAGGCATCTTCAGAGTCGTCGGTATTTAAAACAAGTAGACGATCGGTTTTTATGTCGATACCCAATTCCCAATCGGTAAAATTTTGGTGTTTTATAAAACCTCCTAAAACTCCTTCTGTTTTAAACACGTTATCGGTGATTTGTATATCATCAAAAATAAACTCTTGGTTTTTTAAAACCACACGAGAATCATCTGCAAAATCATAATTGGTATTTAATACAGGCACTAACAAACCAGCTTCTCGTAAATTGAGTGCTCCTTCTAAAGCAGGCTTCTTTAAATCGCCTATTAATTTTACATTTCCAGACACAAAGCCGCGAATATCGCTAATAACATCTTTCCCTAAGGGACTAAAAGGTTTTAGATCGAAATCGTTAAACCTTAAATCGACATCGATGTGCGATTCGTTATTTAAAGCATCTATATACCCAATGGCTACAAAAGATCTATCTTCATCGTTCTTAATTTTAGCATCGACAAAATAGCGGGTTAAATTTTCGTTACCGGTAATATTACCACTAAAAGAACCTAATCTAAAACCATTCACTTCTAGGAAATCTATAGACACATCGGAACTTGGTAAATAATGCCCGTTTTGCTGAAACACATGAAGTTTTCCATTTAATATTCCGCCCAATTCTAAACTGTCGAATTGCGGTGTAACTTTTGCTAAATCTACTTTATCGAAAGTAAGTTCTAAATCTTTTTCTACAGAATCTTGTAAAAATCCTGATAATGAGATTTCTTCATCATCTAGCGACATTACCAGCTTTTCTATATTAAACTGTTTTAAATCGTGACTAAATTCTATCTTATTTAAAGTATCTCGATCCTGATTAATAAACCAAGTGCTATTTTTAAAAGTAACATCAGATTTTTTAAACCCGACTACAGAATTATTCACTTCATTTAAAGTGTGGTAAATATTTAAATTATAAACATCGTCATTTCGTTTACCACCCTGAAATTCGGTATGCATAATAAGGGTGTCATTAATCGTTTTATTTACCAGACTAAACCTAGAGATATCGTAAAATTTAGTATTTAAACTATCTATTTCTATGTAGGTATTAAAAATCGGATTTTTATTATCTACGTTTATAACAATGTCACTGGCAAAATAATCGTACAATTTAATTTCTGGCGACCTAAAAATGATGTTTACTTTTTCATCTTCGCTCTGCACATGTCCTTTTACAAATGTATTTGTACCCAAAGTAATGTTAGGATAAAATACTTCTACAATTTTATTATAAATCTTAAAATTGAAATCTAAATATTCGCTTGGTTCTATTTCTTTAGGCTCAAATTTGCTATAAATACTACCCAATGCATTTTTAAACAATACGCCAATATTTTTAAATTTAAAAATACCACTCATTTCACCTTCTATTATGTCTGGCGAGTTTACCAATACGTGACGAATAGAATCTTCAAAAACAGATGTTATGGTAAAATCGTCAAAAATATAGTTGTCGTGTTCATTTAAATAATTGGCATTAGAAATTGAAATAACACCTTCAATATCGTTTACAGATGTTCCCTCTGCTTTTATATCGACCAAACCTTTAAACATAGAAAGGCTATCATTTCTCACAAAATTTAATATTCTTAAATTGGCATATTTTACATCGGCAACAAAATCTACTTTATTAATTTGCTGTGAAAAATCGGCTAAGCCATCAAAATTTAGTTTAAAATTAGGATCATCGCTTACCAATTTCCCGTTATAAACGCTATTTCTAAAGTTTCCTAAAACGGTTAAATTCTTATAGGAGTAATTATTAAAGTCCATATAAAACACTTCACCGTTTACTTTAGTGTCTACATTTTCTGTGGTAAATCCGCTCCCATCAACTTCTAAATCTAATGAAGTTAAATGAAATTTCGGATCGTTTAAATAAGCCCCTAAATCGAAATCTGTAACTGCGATATTCCCTCTATACGCTGCTTTATCGATATGATCGATATCGGTTAAAATTAAATCAGATTTTATTAAACCTAAAGAGGTATTAATATTTAAGTTGGCATTAATTTTTGTGGATGTTATTTCTGAAGTTCCTGTAATATTAAAGTTTCCAAACCTATCGAAATTCGAAGGTATACTTTGCCCTAACACATTAGGCAGTAAAGCGATTAAATCTTTGTAGGTTGAAGATAAACGCGCGTAATTACCTTTCATATAAAAGGTATGGTCTTCTTTTGTAAATAGGTTTTTAAAGTTGAGATCTCCAATAATCCTAGAATTACGATTGGTTTTTAAGTTTAAATTATTAAGATTTAAATCGTTTAAAGTTCCCGTTAAATTAACCGAAAAATTAGCACGCTGATTAACTCCAAATTCATTATAAAAATAATTCAGATCAGAGAACGCTAAATCAGCATTATCTATATTGGCAATTACTTGTACTTTATCTGTAAAAACTGCTAAATCTTCCCGATTAAACTCGAACCTAATATCCCCTTCTAATTCAGAGTCTTTTGTTTTTAAACTTAAATCGGCAAGGTTAATATCACTTAATGTATAGGAAAAATTCGTTGTTAAATTTTCTACAACTAGTCCGCGACTATCCACAAATTTAAGCGTATTAATACGTGTAGAAACATCTGGTCCATTAATTAAAAAATTAGATGCATTAATTTCTACATCGTTAAAAACTAAAACTTCGGGAGTTTCTAAATTTTCGTTTGTAAATGTAAATTTTCCTTTATAAATATTTAAATCGCTAGAAGCCAATAAAAATTTACTTGGTGAATCGTCGTCACTATCAAAACGAGAAACAAAAACGTCTAAATTCGTGTGTTCTTCACCCTTATATGTTTTTATATTGAATTTTAAATCGCTTAAATCGATTTCAGAAAAATTTAATTTCCCGCGATACAGATTCCTGAAATTTACAATATGAGTTTCTAATAATTTCGCGCTAATTAAGGTGTCTTGTTTATAATCGGAAATAAGAATTCGTTTCACCTGAACATCTCCATTAAAATGAAGTCCAACTGCACCAATATGGATTTGCGTATGGTAAGATTCGTTTAGTTTTGAAGTGGCATATTTTCCTAATCGCGTTTGCACACCCGGAATTGACAAAATCAAAACCAAGATTATAAAGAGCAGCAAAATTATCGCTGCTAATTTAGATAGTATTTTTAAAAATTTTTTGATACGTTTTAAAGTTATAACTTTGAGCCAAAAATAACAATAATTGTGTCTAATATATTCTAATGCAATCAGAAAATATCTACATTCTAGGAATTGAGTCTTCTTGCGACGACACCGCTGCTGCTGTAATACACAACGGCAAAATATTAAGTAATGTTGTAGCCAACCAAAGTATTCACGAACAATATGGTGGTGTGGTACCCGAATTGGCTTCTAGAGCACACCAACAAAACATTGTTCCGGTTGTGCACCAAGCTTTAACAAAAGCTAATATTACTAAAGACCAATTGCATGCTATTGCCTTTACGCGTGGCCCAGGATTAATGGGTTCGCTTTTAGTGGGAACCTCTTTTGCAAAATCGTTGGCTTACGGATTAGATATTCCGCTTATAGATGTTAACCACATGCAAGGCCATATTTTAGCACATTTTATTGATGAAGAAGGCTTTAGCAAACCACCGTTTCCGTTTTTAGCGATGACCATTTCTGGCGGTCATACTCAAATTGTAAAAGTAAATGGGTATTTTGATATGGAAGTTATTGGTGAAACCATAGATGACGCCGTGGGTGAAGCTTACGATAAAAGTGGAAAAGTTTTAGGTTTAGGCTACCCTGCCGGCCCCGAAATGGATAAACGCGCTCAATTAGGAAATCCGAAAGCCTTTAAATTTACAAAACCAAAAGTAGAAGGCTTAAATTTTAGTTTCTCTGGCTTAAAAACAGCTATTTTATATTTTATTCAGAAGGAAACAAAAGCTAATCCAAACTTCATTGCAGAGCATTTAAACGATATCTGTGCCTCTATTCAATATACAATTATTGGCATTTTAATAGACAAGTTAAAATTAGCTAGCAAGCAAACCGGAATTAAACATATTGCTATTGGCGGTGGTGTTTCTGCAAACTCCGGAATTAGAAAAGCACTTAAAGATGGTGAACAAAAATTTGGTTGGACCACCTATATCCCTAAATTTGAATTTACTACAGACAATGCGGCTATGATTGCCATTGTAGGCTATTTAAAGTATTTAGAAAACGACTTTTCGGACTCGGATATTACAGCTTCTGCACGTTTAAAATTCTAATAAATCATTCTTGTTTTAACTAAAATGTATTATAATTGTAAACCCAAATTATAATACTAAATAACCCCATTAAACCAACCTCATGTTAAAAAACCTACTTTTAACGGGAGCTATAATTAGCTCTACCTTATGTTATGCTCAAAAATCAACTAAAGCCAATTTAGATTTAATTACAACCCCAGAAGAAGCTCAAATTTTCATTAAAGAAAATAAAAGTCTGAAAGGAAAATTTGTTGTTTTTAACAAAGAAAAACACAATACACCTTTAACCACAGCGCTTTTTGATTTACCTAAGGGTGGTTCTAAAATTTACGAAAATGAATTTAACAAAACGACCTATAAGATTATAGATAAAGATGAAGTTACTTATTATCGTGCTAGCTATATTTTTATAAATAGTGAGCAGTACAACGAAACCGATTTAAAACGATTAAAACAAACCATTTACTCTAAATTTAATCAAGGGTATCGTTTTAAAGATTTGGTAAATCAATATTCTATGGATAAAAATGCCTCTCGAGGTGGAGATACCGGATGGATTATAGAAGGCACTATGCCTACAGAAGTTGAAGATGAATTGATTAAAAACAATAAAAATCATTATTTAAACAAACTTTTTACCGTAGATATAGCTGATAAAAATTGGCATTACGTAATTTTAAAGACTGAAGAACCTAAACCGATTGAAGAAATTAAGGTTTTAAAAATAACCGAAGCGCTTTAACTATGCAATTATTTTACAACCCCGACATTACCGAAAACACTTTACAACTTGCTTTTTCTAAAGAAGAAAGCAGACATATTGTAAAAGTATTACGAAAACATACTGGCGATATGTTATATGTTACCAACGGTAAAGGCTGGTTGTTTACGGCGCAATTAAATTTGGCCGATATAAAGAATTGCTTAGCAACCATTACAGAAAAAACCTTTCAAAATCCAAAAGATTATACCTTACATTTGGCGGTTGCACCAACCAAGATGAACGATAGGTACGAATGGTTTTTAGAAAAGGCAACAGAAATAGGTATCGATAGCATCACGCCTATTATTTGCGATCACAGCGAACGAAAAGTTGTAAAAACAGAACGTTTCGAAAAAATATTGCAAGCGGCTATGAAACAATCTTTACATTATTATTTACCTGTTTTACACGATCCTATTCCTTTTAAAACTTTTATAAATCAGCAACATGCCGGAGATTGTTTTATAGCGCATTGCGAAGAAACCGACAAAAAATCTTTAAAACAACTCTTAAAACCCAAAACCGAAGTCACCATTTTAATTGGCCCTGAAGGCGATTTTAGCACAAAAGAAATAGAATTAGCACTTAAAAACAATTTCATTCCCGTAACTTTGGGTAACACAAGATTGCGAACAGAAACAGCCGCTATTGTAGCCTGCCATACCGCAGCTTTATTAAACGAATAACGGAGTATGAAATTATTTTGGGCACTTACCTATTTTTTAATTACAGCTAGTCTTTCAGCTCAAGATGTTGCTGTTTTGCACTATAAAGGCGGTGGAGATTGGTATAGCAACCCTACTTCGCTACCTAATTTGGTAAAATATTGTAATGCACATATTAACACAAGAATTAACCCTAAAGTTGAAAGTGTAGAAACCGCTAGCCCAGATTTATTTCAATACCCTTTTGTGCATATGACGGGGCATGGAAATGTCTATTTTGACGAACGTGATAAAACCAATTTAAAAAACTATTTAATTTCGGGTGGTTTTTTGCATATCGATGATAACTACGGATTAAAGCCTTATATTACCAAAGCTTTAAAAGAAGTGTTCCCAGAACAAGATCTTGTAGAGGTTCCAGCTTCTCATGAGATTTTTCAAACTCCAAATCGTTTTCCAGAAGGCTTACCAAAAATTCACGAACACGATGGTAACCGTCCGCAAGCTTTTGCTTTGTTTTATGAAGAACGCATGGTATTACTTTTCACTTACGAAAGTGATTTAGGTGATGGTTGGGAAGACCCAGAAGTCCATAACGACCCCGAAACAGTAAGAGAAAAAGCTCTAAAAATGGGAGCTAATATAATTTATTATGTTTTTAATCATTAAGATTTAAATGGCTCAACTTAACCACTACAATACTTCGTTTAGTAAAAAAACGTTTCCTATAACATTGGTTTGCGATAATGTATCGAACGCTCCAAATATTGGTAGTTTATTTAGAACGGCAGATGCGTTCGGGGTAGAAAAACTAATTCTTTGTGGTCCTTATATTCCTTTAGGTCGAAAAATGACAAAAACTTCTCGTGCTACAGAAAAAGTAGTGCCTTTTGAAATTAAGGAAGATGTTACCTCGGTTATCACCCAATTAAAATCAGAAGGTTACAACATTATAGCTTTAGAGATTACAGATAATAGCACCGCCTTAAGACATGCCGATTTTTCTGAATCTGGCCCGATAGCTTTGCTCATTGGAGACGAGAATTTTGGAATCTCAGAAACTCTATTACAACTCGCAGATCTGGTGATTCATATCGATATGTTTGGGCAAAACAGCAGTATGAATGTAGTGCAAGCAACCAATATTATTTTATACGAAATAACAAAACAAACTCTTTAAAGGTTTATTTATATTTGTCTCATGGAATCTAAAACTATAGCAAATGGTATTTTAAGAGCAATCTTTACTTTAGTTGCAATTGCTATCCTTATATACTTTTTATATCAAATTCAATCGGTGATTGTTTATTTGATTATCTCGGCAGTCATTTCATTAACGGGTTCACCTTTAGTTCGTTTTTTTAGGCATCGTTTTAAATTAAACGATACGCTTTCTGTTGTCCTCACCATGTTAATTATTGTAGGCTCTTTAATAGGATTAATTTTATTATTTATTCCGCTTGTAATAGAACAAGGACATAATTTATCTTTATTAAATATGGATAAGCTTCAAGGGAATTTAAATACGGTGTATTTACAAGTTTCTGAGTATTTAGCTGGTAAACATATCTATTTAGAAAAATCTTTAGAAGACTATAATTTATTGTCGAAATTCAATTACTCTGCTATTCCAGACTTTTTAAATTCTCTATTAAGCGGATTTGGAACTGTAGGCGTCGGGTTGTTTTCTATACTTTTTATTTCCTTTTTTCTGTTAAAAGACAGACGGTTATTAGAAGATAGTTTTATGTTGGCCATACCAGAAAACAAGAAACTACGTGTTAGAAAATCGCTTTACAAAATTAAAGGCTTATTATCGCGCTATTTTCTTGGTTTGCTTATTCAAATCTTAATTCTGTTTGTGATCTATTCTATAGTTCTATTAATTTTCGGAATTAAAAATGGAATTGTTATCGCATTCCTTTGTGCGCTCTTAAACTTAATCCCATATATAGGCCCGCTTATTAGTGCCATATTAATGGCTATTCTATCTTTATCAAGCAACCTACAAGATGATTTTAGTGTAATTTTACCAACTACAATTTATGTCTTAATCGGATTTTGTATTGCACAATTAATAGACAACTTTTTTAGTCAGCCTATAATTTTTTCAAGAAGTGTAAAATCGCATCCTTTAGAGATTTTTCTAGTTATTATAATTTCAGGAATACTGTTTGGTATCGTTGGTATGGTGTTAGCTATTCCGGCTTACACCTCTTTAAAAGTTATTCTTAAAGAATTTTTATCGGAAAATAAACTCGTAAAATATCTTACAAAAGATTTATAATTTTTCATTGAACAAACGCCTTTTACATACCGATATTCAAGATTTTATAACCCAAAATTTAAAATCAGAAATCGCATCAATCCTTTTAAAAGGCACCTCTTTTAATGGTGTAGAAACGCGTGAACTGGTAGAACAAATAGAAGCTAAAAACAAATGCTTAAGCAAACTACCAAGCTGGTTTAATACCGAAAATATTTATTATCCAAATAAGTTAAATATAGAGCAAACATCTTCTGAACGTACAGCAAATTATAAAGCATCATTAATTACAGGCGATTCCATTTTAGATATTACGGGCGGATTTGGTGTAGACTGTTTTGCATATTCTAAATCGTTTAAAGAGGTTACACATTGCGAGATTAACACCGATTTAAGTGCTAAGGTTGCTCATAATTTTAAACAATTACAAGTCGACAATATTAAAACAGTTGCCCAAGACGGACTTTCGTATTTAAAGGAATCTGAAACTGTTTACGATTGGATTTATATCGATCCTTCTCGGCGTCACGACAGCAAAGGGAAAGTCTTTTTTTTAAAAGATTGTTTACCAAATGTCCCCGAACATTTTGATCTACTCTTTAAACATACACAACAAATTTTAGTAAAAACCGCACCTTTACTAGATATTTCTATAGGAAGTCAAGAACTTAAGCAGGTTAAAGCTTTACATATTATCGCTGTTAATAACGAAGTAAAAGAGTTATTATGGGTGTTAGAAAAAGGTGCTTCAACAAATTTTCCCATTTATACAGTCAATTTAACTAAAACGGGAATAGAAACCTTTAATTTCGATTTAAATTCTGAAGCCTTAAGTCAACCAGATTACTGCCAACCCTTACACTATATTTACGAGCCAAATTCAGCCATTTTAAAAGCTGGAGCGTTTAATTCAGTCGCAGAACAACTTGGTGTTTGTAAATTACATAAACATTCTCATTTATACACTTCTGAAGCCCTGATTGAATTTCCGGGAAGAACTTTTAAAGTTATAAATACCCTAACTTTTAACAAAAAAACTATCCAAAAGACGGGAATAAAAAAGGCGAATATTACAACCCGAAACTTTCCTGAATCTGTTTCAGATTTAAGAAAAAAATTAAAAATTACAGATGGCGGTCACCACTATTTATTTTTCACAACCGATATGAACGACAATAAAATTGTTATAATTTGTGAAAAAATTTAAAAGTATTTTTAATGCTAATGTAATTGAATTCCCTTTTTTTCGACTTAAAGTTGTAACCAACCACCACCATTATGAAACTAAAACTATTTCCATTTTTTATTTTAGTCCTATGTTTATCTTTTAGTAGTTGCTCGTCTAGCGATGATGACTCCTCGAATACAGATGAAACCGAACAACCAGACGATACTCCATTTGCAAAAGGTGATTTTGTTAGTGTTGCTCATCCAACTACAGGAACTGCAACGGTAAATCATGACAAATCGGAGTTACAGCTTACAAGTTTTAAAACAGATAGCGGACCTTTATTAGAATTATATCTTACCACTGCTTTAGATGCAGAAGACTTTATTTCGCTTGGAGTGCTTAAAGGTATAAATGGCGATTACACCTATAGTATACCTGAAAACACAGATTTAAGTAAGTATAAATATGTTATTGTTTGGTGTGTAGATTTTTCAGTAAATTTTGGATATGCAATTTTAGAATAGTACGACTACAAAGCATCGATATAATACCAGCAATCATTTTCTTTAACAAAATGGGAGTTTTCATGAATCATATCTAGGGCACCATGGTCCTGAAAAATGGCTTTAAACTCAACCGTTCCTTCTGTATCTGTTGGTAAGCCTTTTTTCGTGTTTATAATAACTAATTTTATCCACTCTACAGATTTAGCCCACTTAACTATGGCTTTTTTTTCTGAAATTGGGCGTGTACTTTTATGGTGACTTTTCATTAAATAATCACCATTTGCAAGTACAAAAGCTGTGTATCTTGAGCGCATTAATGCTTCTGCCGTTTTTACTTGTAGTAAATCGTCATGGGCTATTTTACAACAATTTTGGTAAGTTTTTTCACTTCCACAAGGACATATCATAAACTTATTTGGTATTTATCTGTTGGTCTTGAGACTTCTTAACTATGGCTTGTAACCGTTCTTTACGTAACGCTTTATCAGACCGTTCTTTATTCTTTTTACGATCCATTAATTTAGAATGTTTCGCTTTATTCTTCGTGTTTTTCTCTTTCCCTTTTTTTGCCATATTTCCGGAATTTCAATTCAAAATTACAATTTTAATTCCTCGTGAGTTTCTTTAATTCAATTAAATCACTCATTTTTTAAACCTATAATAACTTATAAGCTAAAATGCTTTTATATCTTCGCAAACAAAAAAATTATGCTAAAAGCTGTTTTGTTCGACATGGATGGTGTGATCGTTAATACAGAACCCTTACACTACAAGGCGTATTACGAAATGTTTAAATCTGTAGGGATTGAAGTACCGCTAGAACATTATCAATCGTATACAGGCCGTTCTACAATAAGTACTTGTCGTGGTATTTGCGAACATTTTAATTTATCGCAAGATCCTGAAGAATTGGTGCAATTAAAACGTAAGGCTTTTAGACTTCTTTTTAAAAATGATCCTGAATTAGATTTACTACCTGGTGTTCTCGATTTAATTAAAAACTATCATGAACATGGAATCACATTGGTTTTAGCATCTTCGGCATCACAAATTACAATTCATGATGTATTTACCCGATTCGATTTAGATCAATATTTTAAAGGTCGAATTTCTGGTGCCGATTTGGAAGCCTCGAAACCACATCCTGAAATTTTTGAACGCGCTGCCGAAATCGCAGGTTTTGCCCCTTCAGAATGTATGGTTATAGAAGATTCTACTAGTGGAATAAAAGCTGCCCATGCAGCAGGAATTTATTGTGTTGCTTATAAAAGTCCGCATTCTAAAAATCAAAATTACACCTTAGCAAATAAAGTGATTTCAGATTTTAAAGACATTACTTTCGACAATATTAAAGACGTATTCTAAGATTGTTTTTACTTAATTAACAACGATTTTAGCTCGGGATAGGTGCCTTTAAAAATATTTAAGTCGATATAGCCATCTACCCCTTCTATCTGACCTTGTTCTGTAAATTGCCAAATGCTCCAAGGTTTAGTAAAAGGTTCGGAATAGTTGCCATAATTAGCAATCCAAACTGGATATTTATCAAATTCTGGTGTATTTAAATGTTTTCTATAAAAATGATCTCCCGTATAAATTATAGGGGTAACACCATAATGCAATTCAATATCGTCTAACCATTTTTTAATACCGAGTTTTAAATTTTCTACAGTTTGTATGGTAGATAAATTTTCTATATCTAAAATTGGAGGAAAGTCGCCAGGTTTAAGATCTACATGCTCCTTAAACTGTTTTGCCTGACTTAAAGAATGCTGATTAGGCCTATAATAATGATATGCACCACGGATAACTTGTTTGCTTTTTATGGTTTCCCAACGGGTGATGTAGGTGCTATCTAAACCATCTATCCCCATAGTTGCTCTTATAATTATAAAAGCAATAGGAATACTATCGTTAATGTAATTTACATGTTCCCAATCAATAGTGCCTTGGTAATGTGATAAATCTACACCATATAAAGCTCTTGGATAACGCTTAAAGATGGATTCGTTTTTAGAATCGGCAGTACTTGCATCTTGACTTAGCCTATAATATAAAATACTTAGATCGATCCTAAAATAATATATAGCAAAAAACATCACGCAGCTGCATGCTATAATTACATATAAAACAACCCTTTTTCGCGTCATAAATGCAAAGCTAATATTTAAATATGACTAAAAAAAGACACATGGAAAATACCATGTGTCTAAATTGTATTACTGTTTAGTAATACCCCTAATTAACTAATAGCTCTTACAAATGTAATCTATACTAAATTAATAGACTTAACGATTTAACACTTTTTTTTAAACTTTTTTTAATTAATTGAGAATCACTTGTTTTGTTTATCAATTTTTTAGCTAAAGGTTTAATTTTTTAAAAATTTATATTAAAATTACATTTTTATTATCCGTTTAGACAACTCCCCTTCACTTGTATATATTTTTATAACATACATACCTGCGGAAATATGAGATAAGTCGATGTAATCGCTTGGATTACTTATTTGCTTTACTTCTTTTCCTAATACATTATAGAATTGTAATTCTTGAATTTCTACATTCGAATTAGTTTTAATTCTCAGTACATTCTCAATTACGGGATTAGGATACAGCTCTATAACTTTTTCTAAATGGGTTTCATCAACACTAAGTTTTTCTTTAAACTCCAAAGTTATCGTTTCGCCTATCCATTTAAAATTTTCAATATTAGAATCATAAACCTCATAATTATAAGCACCATTATCCTCAAGCATAGCATTTGTTATTACATAAGAGTTATTTACAGCGCCATCTATGGCATTGCCATCCTTAAACCATTGAAATGATTGAACGCGTCTGGAATCTTTATCTTGCTCAACAAATAATGTGAAATCGCTTCCTAATAAAGCTTCCTCATAACTTGGTACATTTCGACTAAATTGAGGGCTGTAATAATAATGACTTTTCCACATAGATTGGTAGGCTTCAAATTGATCTGAAAAATCGCTCGCTAAAAAATAATTATTACTAATATTTAAGAATACCAATTTAGGTAATTCAGAAAAATCTGGTAACTTACCATAAAACTCATTATAAGAAACATCAAGAAACGCAATCTCCTTGAAGTCTCGTATATATTCAGGTACGGTACCTGTTAAGTGATTATCATACAACCAAAACCCTCTTAATTTAGTTAGATTTTTAAAACTTTCAGGAATTTCTCCGGTAAAATTATTTTCTTCAAAACTAACAACTTTAAGTTCTGTTAAATTCCCAATCTCTTCGGGCAAGGTACCTTCTATAGCATTTCCCCATACTATAAGCCACTCGAGTTCTTTAAAAACACCAATATCTGCTGGTAAGGTTCCGGTTAAATTATTATAAACAAAATCTAATTCTACAACTTTATTTCCGGATACTTTTACTCCAAACCAATTTCTAACAGGTTCATCTGTTAACCAATTCGTATTATTAAGCCAGGAATCCCCATTCGTAGCCTTGTAAAACTCAATTAAGGCATTTTTTTCTGTATCAGACACAGCTCCATAAATTTCTTTATTTCGTGATATAAAAAATAATTCTGGAAAATTTTCACTTGAAGCTTTACAAACATAGATATCAAAATCATTATCTGTTAAACTCGAAATTCTATAGTCTTTGTTCGTTTCATTTTCGATGATTTCATCTGTCCCATCAAGATATTTTAATCTGCTCCTGTACCATTGATACGTTATATTAGTACCTTCTATATTTGGCATTGTTAAGATATATTCATTTCCCAAAACACCTTCAATAGATTCCACCTCTCCCACATATTGCGGTGAAAATTTAAAGGTTTCAAGGGTGGAATTATTTTTATAATGTACTTCTATATCATTAGAGCTATAATTATTTTCAATGATAACTAACTGAGTCAGGGAAGCCATTTCTGAAAAATCGATTAAAGTCCCGGAAAGATTATTACCTGTTAAATCTAAAATTTTTAGATATGATAAAGTTTTTAAAGATTCAGGTAAAGTTCCTGTAAGATTGCGCTGATATAAATTAATAGATACAATATGATCATCCTCTACAGTAACCCCAGACCAAGTATCGACAGGTTCATCACTTAACCAATTTTTGTTATAAGACCAAGAGTCTCCCCCTGTTGCATTATACAAGTCTATTAAAACTTGTTTTTCCTCATCTGGAACAGAAAGTAATAAACTTTTATCGACAGCATCAGGACTGTTAAATCGAGCATGTACATCTATTGAAATAGACAACATTAATACTAAAAATAGCGTAATTTTTTTCATAGTAAATGGTTTTAATTAATAGTTATTAAAATTACAGTCTCTTTCTATTTATGGAAATACCCGAATTTGGGTATATTCTTAACTTCAACTTAATCGAAAAACAACTACATTACGTTAATTCCATCACTATTTTACTAATTTTACCATATGGAAACATCGAAACGAAAAATCACGATTAAAGTAATCATTGGCTATATTATATTAGCCATTGTTGCAGTAACAACCACCTTTTTGGTTTTTTCGGAAATTAAAAATTTCATGAATTTAAAGCGTGAAGATGTTAGCGATAGAAATAAAGTTATTAATGTAGGAAACTTAATTGCAGATATATACGAAAACGAAAGCGTAGCAAGGGCAGCCATACAAAGCGGGTCTCAAGAACAATTTAAAATTTACATCTCTAAAAACACCCAACTTAATAACGACATTGATAGTTTAAAAATTAAGTTAGACAACACCCACCAAGCACAATTATTAGACAGTGTAAAACAACTTATTGCGGTAAAGTTTGAAAATATTAAAGCTCTTAAACGAATTAAAGAAGATGATTTATCTGAGCGGTCTATAGAAAATGCGTTACAAAAAATTAACTCTATTGAAAGTTCTATTGGGCGATTAACTATTGAAGATTTTGCCGAAGATCCTAATGCTTTAAACCCACAAGTTAAAAAATCGGTTGAAGAATATATTGCCATACTTAATAAATACCGCCCAAAAGACGAAGACGAAAACATAAGTCAGAAGCGTTTAGATTCTATTGTAATTGCTGCTAGAGACATGCTAAAGCAAGTAAAAAAGGATGCTTTAACACAAAAAAACAATCTATCTACCCGAGAGAATTCTATTTTGATTAACGATTTAAATGTATCGCAAAGTTTAAGAAAACTCCTTTTTAATCTTGAACATGAAATTGTAGAATATTCTAAAACCATAAATGAAGAACGCGAACAAGCCTTAGACCGCAGTACAAAAATTTTAAGCCTTGCAACCATAATTGGTACCCTATTAATCATTTTATTTTCCTTTATCATTTTAAATGATTTCTGGAAAAGTCAGAAATACCGAAAAGATTTAGAAAAAGCAAATGCTTTTACCTCTTCCCTACTTCAAAGTCGCGAGCAATTAATTTCTATGGTAAGTCACGATTTAAGAACACCACTCAGCACCGTAACCGGTTACAGCGATTTATTGGCTAAAATTACAAGCGATAGTAAATCGAAATACTATATAGATCGCATTACAAAAGCTTCTAAATACATGAAAAACCTGGTTGATGATTTACTGGAGTTTTCGAAACTAGAACGTGGAAATATTAATATAGAAAACATTCCGTTTTTATTAAATCCGATTATAGATGAAGTGGTTGTAAGTGTACAATCTGTATACCCAAATAAGGATATTAAATTACGAGTAGAGCGTACCACAAATATCGAAAAATCTATCCTAGGCGATCCATTTAGAGTGCGTCAAATTTTATATAATTTGGTTGGAAATGCCTATAAATTCACTGAATCTGGAGAAATTAAAATTGAAACCATAAGCTTTAAAAATACAGAGAGAAAACAACTTCTTCAGATTCGAGTATCCGATACCGGTATTGGAATTCCTACCGAAAAACAATCTATTATTTTTGAAGAATTCACCCAAATTGAAGGTGAAAACGAAAAGAAATATGATGGATTTGGTTTGGGTTTAACCATATCTAAAAAATTAGCAAATTTACTTGGCGGGGAATTATCTTTTATAAGTGAAGAGCAAAAAGGGAGTACATTTATTTTCACGTTTCCTGTAGTGTATAGTGTTAAACCTATTGCCAAATTAAAACCTAAAAGAGAAACCATAGCACCAAACCTTCATGTTATAGTTGTAGATGACGATGCCTCGTTAAGACAACTTTTAACAGATATTCTTCAAGACAAAAACCTAAAAGTTACGGCGTTTGAAACTGCAAAAAAAGCCTTAAAAGGCATGAAAAAATTAACTTACGATTTAGTTATTACAGATATCCAATTACCAAAAATGAATGGTTTTCACTTTATGGAAACCTTAAAAAAATCCTCCTTTTACAATAATCAACCTATTATTGCATCTACAGGAAGAAAGGGTTTAAAAGGTAATGTATATAAAGAAAGTGGTTTCGACGATATAATATTTAAACCTTATGGTGTAGACGAACTTATGAAAACACTGAGTAAATGGTTGCCTAGTGTAGAGTTAAAATCAACAACACCGCAGGCACCTACTACTATTCAGAAATTTAAACATTTTAATATTGCTCCTATCAGTACGTTTTTAAATAACGATATCGAATCGTTAAAAGACACCTTACAATTGTTTTTAAACGAAACCGAAAGTAATTTAGAAACTTTAGAATCTGGAGTGCATTCAAAAAACTTGGAAGTAATACAAGCTACAAGTCATAAAATGCTTACTATGTTTAAGCAATTAGAAATTAAAAGTGTTATCCCGTATTTAACCTATCTCGATACGTTAAAAGATATAAACGACGAGCACTTACTTACTAATTTTGAAAATCTTAAAGCAAAAACACAAGAAACCATTTTAGAAATGGAAGAATTTATAGACTAATATTATATTCTTTAATCTTATTATACAGCGTTTTTCGGGTAACATTTAACAGTTTAGCCGCAAGCGTTTTGTTGTTATTCGCTTGTTCTAAAGCTCTAATTATTAAATCTTTTTCGTTGTCTTTGGTCGAAAAACTCTTAGAAGGCAAAGGTGATTCCTCCGCACTTGGGCCTTGTGTTAATTCTATGGGTAATACACTGCGCTCTATTAAATCGCCAGTTGTTAATAAGGTTGCTCGTTTTATAACATTCCCGAATTCTCTTAAATTCCCTGGCCAAGAATAATTCTGAAAAATTTTAAGCACTTCGTCCGAAAACCCAATCACATTCTTATTTAAAGAGCTATTGGCTTTTTCAAGAAAGTAATCTGCAAAAATAATAAGATCGTCTTTGCGCTCGTTTAAATTTGGAATTTTAATAGTGAATTCGTTTAAACGATGGTATAAATCTTCGCGAAATTGTCCTTTTTCTACCGCTTTCAACAGATCTTCGTTGGTTGCCGTTATTAATCTAATATCAACCTCAATTTCTTCGCTACTTCCTATGGGCTTTATACGACGCTCCTGTAAAGCGCGAAGCAGTTGAATCTGATTTTCGTAAGACAAATTACCAACTTCATCTAAAAATAAAGTCCCATAATTAGCCGATTCAAAATGTCCTTTTTTATCGGTTATAGCACCTGTAAACGATCCTTTTTTATGTCCAAAAAACTCACTTGAAGCAATTTCTTTGGGAATGGCACCACAATCTACAGCCACAAAAGGTTTATTTTTTCTTAAACTTAATTTATGAATAGATTTTGCAACCACTTCTTTTCCTGTTCCACTTTCGCCTGTTATTAAAACAGACATATCTGTGGGACCAACAAGCTGTACGTATTCATTTAATTTTTTTGAAGTAGAACTAATTCCTTTTACAAATTCGGTATTGTCATCGGTTACCTTTTTCTGAGTCACTTCAGGCTGACTACTTTTAGTTGTAGTGTTCAGGGCATTGTTTATTACATGTAAAACTTCGTCCTGATTAAAAGGTTTCGAAATGTAATCTATAGCGCCTTGTTTCATGGCTTTTACAGCAGTAGAAACTTCTGCATATCCCGTCATTAAAATAACAGGTGTTTTCTCCTTATGCTTTTTTACGATACTTAACAACTCTAAACCATCACCGTCAGGTAATCTTAAATCGGTAAAGATTAAATCGAATTCTTCTTTTAATATAATGGTTTTAGCTTCTTCGAAACCGTAACTTATAGATACATTATAATGGTGCTTCTCTAAAAAGCGTTTAAGCATATTTGAAAATGCAACATCATCTTCTATTAAAAGGATTGACTTCATATGGTGTTTAAGAAAGGACTTTTAAGTTTAGGGTAAAATTAAGCAAAAAAAGAGGGCGTTTAAATAAAACACCCTCTTTTCTGGATATGAAATTGAAATTATTTATTAATCCAATCTCCGGTTTCGGTTGTAAAAACGGTTTCTATAACCCCATTTACACTAAGTACTAATTTATATTCCTTAGCATCATTTATATAGGCTTTAGAAACCGTCGTGTTGTTAAATCTTTCTGCAACAGCCTCTGTAATTGCTATTGGTAAATCTTGTAACTCCACTTCGTTATATGCCGCTTCATATTCATTTTGTAACTCCATAACGAGATCTCTTTCGCTATGCGTAAATTGAAATACCGAAGCAGAAATAGAAATACTTCCTAAAACTAACGCAGATGCAATAATTATCTTTTTCATAGAATTATTTCCCTTTCATATTTCGTACTAAAAACTAATGGTTAATTGGCTTTTTACTATTTTTTAATCCATTCTCCACTAGCGTTAGCGTAAACAGTTTCCATGGCGCCATCTAATTCAAGCTCCAATTTATACTCTTTTTCATCATTTACATAAGCTTTAGTAATTGTAGCTCCTGCAAAATCGTTAGACACCGCATCTGTAACAGCTTTTGGTACTTCGCTAACTTTAATTTCTTTGAAGTTTTCATTTACACGAACCTCGTTGCCGTGTTGTATTAATGCAACTGGTGTTGCTGCACAAAATGTTAAACTTCCTAATACAATTGCTGATGTTAAAAATAACTTTTTCATAATTTTAAATTTTAATTAATTTATATTCTGGTTACTCTAATAAGTCTTATTTATTTATCCAATGGCCATTTTCGTCTGTATAAACAATCTCAATGGCATCGTTTAAATTAAGTTCTAACTTATATTCTTTTAATTCGTTCATATATGCTTTCGCTAATGTGTCTTCACCAAAGTTTTTAACTATTGCAGCTAAAATTGAATCTGGTAAATCGTGATTTGCGATACGTGTAAAATCTTCTTGAAAAACAATATCCATAATACCATCATGAAAAAACATGGTTTGCGGAGTTGCTGCATGAGAGGAAACTCCTCCTAATGCTAATGCCGATGCTAATACTATATGTCTCATTTTATTATGTTTTAATTGTTCTAAATAACTGTTCTGCCTAATTATAAGAAATAAACATGCCATGCTAACTAATATTCAACTAAATACATTTAATTTATTCAATTTCAATTACTTACAATTATTTATAATTTTATTTAGAATAAAACACTTTGTAAAAACTGTGTAAAACAGCTGTTTAACCTGTGAAAAAATTACACACTACTTACCCACATATCTATGGTAAAATATTTAATAGGGCGTTATTAGGAATAGAAAACCTTTAAAATATCTGGAGATATAAGTATTAAGGTTTATGAAGAAAATAGTATGCATAAAAAAAGCTGTCCGAAAAATATTTAAGTCCGTTATCGTGATTTTTTTTCAGAATCTCATCACTTAAATCGTGACATATCAGATCCTAAATCAACATGCACGACTGTAGTCGGCAGTTATGGTAGACGGAAACTTTACTTTTTGAACAGCTCTTGTATGGTTTTAAATTGCGTAGTTACAATTCTATTTTTGCATTATGCTCTGCAATTTCATCAATGTAGTTGGCTACCACGAAATCTTCGGCTTTAAAGTTTTCACTTCGCTTTTTAGCTTGTTTTTGTCGTTTTATACTTCTGGCAAATCGTCGTATACTATCTTCTGTATCTAAAATAAGACCTGGTACAGGAATACTTTTATACTCTTTATCTTTTGCAACCATCGTAAAGTAAGACGAGTTGCAATGTTTAATAATACCTGTATGTATATCTTCAGATTCAACACGTAAGCCTACAACCATTGAAGTTCGCCCTGTATAATTTACCGATGCTTTTAAAGTTACTAATTCGCCAACTGCAATGGAATTTAAAAAATCGACTTTATTAACAGAAGCGGTAACCGAATAATGTTCGGAGTGTTTTGAAGCACAAGCAAACGCGATTTGATCCATCAAATTTAAAATAAATCCACCATGAATATTTCCTCTAAAATTAGAATGTGAGGGTAACATTAATTGGGTCATTGTTATTTGCGATTCTTCAATACGTTTAAATTTCATAATTCTTTTTTTGTAAAATATTAACGTTTAAATGTAATTATTTTTCTTTTACGGTTAAACTTCTTTAATAATTACTATGAAATTCAACGAATTATTACTCATTTACTGATAATTAATTAATATTAATTCCCAAAATATAGAATCAATCAAATAAATAATGAAGTTTTTATTAATTCCAAAATGTCTAAGCAAGCACAGATCGTTTTTAATTCCTGAGAAATTAGACTATTCAACTGTATAATTTACATAAGGCTCAAAACTTAGTTTTATAACATTTTTTTCGATTGCGTTATCGCTTATTTCAGAAAGGTTTTATTTTTAGGACACTTTTAAATTCTAGTATTTACATTTGTACAAGATTTTTTTGATTGTGTATAAATTGATAATTTTATAAACACTAAACTTAAATTAATGGCTTCAGGTTTTTTTGCATTATTAGACGATATCGCTGCGCTTATGGACGATGTAGCAACCATGGGTAAATTGGCTACTAAAAAAACAGCTGGAATATTAGGCGACGATTTAGCAGTAAATGCGGAAAAAGCTTCCGGATTTGTGTCGTCTAGAGAAATTCCTGTATTGTGGGCCATTACCAAAGGTTCGCTAAAAAATAAACTAGTTATTCTGCCTTTTGCCTTCTTATTAAGTGCCTTCTTACCCATAGCCATTCCTATAATTTTAACCTTAGGAGGTTTGTATTTAGCCTATGAAGGTGCCGAAAAAATTTATGAATATTTTGTACCTCACAAACATGGCCATGCAGAAGAGGTTATTAAAGCTACCACCGAAGCGGATATTTTAAAACTTGAAAAAGAAAAAATAAAAGCCGCCATTGTTACCGATTTTATATTATCTGTAGAAATTGTTATTATTGCTTTAGGCTCTGTAGTTGGACAAACCTTACCCACACAAATTATTGTAGTATCTATTGTAGCGTTAATTGCAACCATAGGCGTTTATGGTATTGTAGCTTTAATTGTTAGAATGGACGATTTCGGATTAAAACTTATTAATTTAAACGAAGCGGAAAATAGTTTCTCAGATAAAGTGGGGCGTCTATTAGTAAATGCCTTGCCATGGGTTATTAAAGGACTTGGGTTTGTAGGAACCATTGCTTTGTTGTTAGTTTCTGGAGGGATTTTCATGCATAACCTTCCGTATTTACACGACTTATTACACCATTGGCCAAGCCTAATAGCAGAATTATTTCTAGGAATAGTTATCGGGTTTATAGTGTTACTTTTTATAGAACTTTTTAAAAAACTAAAACCTAAAAAAGCTGAACATTAAAGGAGATTTTTTGATAATTAATAGCACTTAAAAACTGTTAAATAACATAAAGAAATATCATTAAAAAATGACTTATGGCTCCTGCCAAAACAAATAAATGCCAGATGACGTGGTTAAAAGGAATTTTATGAATCGCATAAAAAATAATTCCTACAGTATAAAATAATCCGCCAGCAATTAATAAATACACCCCACGATCTCCAATAACCTGAGCTAAATTAGAAAAGTCGAAAATAATAAGCCATCCCATAACTAAATACAACACCGTAGAGAAAACCTCGAATTTTCCTGTAAAAAATAATTTTAAAACCAGTCCGAAAGCAGCAATACCCCACACGATAAAAAACAAATTCCAACCTAAACTTTTGTTTAAAGCAATAAGTAATACGGGGGAATAAGTTCCTGCTATTAATAGGTAAATACTAATATGGTCTACTATTCGTAAATAATGTTTTTGATGTTCTTTAGTCACATAATGATATAAAGCTGATGCCGAAAATAACACTATATTAGAGATACCGTACACCACGACACTAAAGGTACTCCATGCGTTTTGAGGTTCGCTATAATATAACAATAAGCCTAACCCTAACACGCCTAAAAGTGCCCCAAAAGCATGTGTTAAGGTATTTAATTTTTCTTCAAAAGGACTTTGGACTCTCATGGTTTTGTAGATGCTAAGCGTTTAGACCATTTCGCTACAGCGGCATAAAAATCGAAATCTAAAACCGAATTTTGTCGTTTTAATTTTCCGTTCTGAAAACTACGTTGTAAAATATCTTCAATAAAATAATCTTCCTTAGACTCCATCGGATCAAATTCCTCCTTAAGCGAAATATCGAAGATTCTCGCCGTATTATTAAACCAAAAAGCACGCCAACCACTTCGTAATTCTTTTATTAAATCGAAGGTCGTTATTCCTGTTTGCCTATGAATTAGTTTAACCAAAATTTGCCCTTCGGTACGAGTTAGTTTTTTTAATTCTTCGGTAAATTCTTCTTCTAAATATCGCTGAACTTGTTTGGTGTACCGCTTTTTATCTCGGTTAGATTCTAAATGATCTAATCTCGATTTTAATTCTTGCAAGCGTTCTGCAGCCAGTTTAGCATAAGGATAAACTTTAAGCGTTTTTCTTCGTAAAATTAAATATTGTATGTGTTCTTTTCTATCTATGAAATCGATTTTAGTTAAAATCATAACTTCATCTAAATCAATCGATTTTCTAGGGATCGAATCGCCTTCAATAATTATAAAATGATCCTGAATACTATCTAGCTCCTTCTCATCTATTTGAGCGAAGCTAAAAAGCGGTATTAGTAACAAAAAGTACAGTAGGATTTTCATAAAAAAGTAGAAGCCAAAAACTATTCCAAAATTAATAATTTACACTGCTTAAAACATTAAAATCTTATTAATATTATTATTTTTATGCAAAACTTTTTTAAATGGCAAAACAGAGTATATTAAATAAAAAATCGTTAGACTTTCTAGAATCCTATTTAAATAATGCGGCACCGACAGGTTACGAATGGACCGGACAAAAATTGTGGATGGACTATTTAAAACCTTATGTAGATGAATTTATTACAGATACCTATGGTACGGCCGTTGGTGTTATAAATCCAGATGCGCCTTATAAAGTTGTAATTGAAGGTCATGCCGATGAAATCTCTTGGTATGTAAATTATATTTCGGATAACGGATTGATTTATGTTATTCGAAATGGTGGTAGTGACCATCAGATTGCTCCTAGTAAATTGGTAAATATTCATACTAAAAATGGTATTGTAAAAGGTGTTTTTGGATGGCCAGCCATTCATACACGAGATAAATCTAAGGAAGAACCACCAAAACCGGATAATATTACCATTGACGTTGGTGCAAAAGATAAAGCCGAAGTAGAAAAAATGGGCGTTCATGTGGGGTGCGTTATTACCTATCCCGACGAATTTCATATTTTAAATGGCGATAAATTTGTGTGTCGAGCACTCGATAATAGAATGGGTGGGTTTATGATTGCCGAAGTGGCGCGTTTACTTCATGAAAACAAAAAGAAACTCCCTTTCGGGTTATATATCACTAATTCTGTACAAGAGGAAATTGGACTTCGTGGTGCCGAAATGATTACGCAAACCATTAAACCTAATGTTGCTATAGTTACCGACGTAACCCACGATACCACAACCCCAATGATAGAGCCAAAATCGCAAGGTTTGGCAGAAATAGGTAGTGGTCCGGTAATAGCTTATGCTCCCGCGGTTCAACAAAAATTAAGAGACTTAATTACAGAAACTGCCGAAGCCAATAAAATTCCGTTTCAGCGTGCGGCATTATCCCGTGCAACAGGAACAGATACAGATGCCTTTGCCTATAGCAATGGCGGTGTAGCTTCAGCCTTAATATCTTTACCATTACGATATATGCATACTACGGTAGAAATGGTACATCGCGACGATGTTGAAAATGTAATAAAGCTAATCTACGAATCGCTTCTTAAAATTGAAGAAGGTGAAACGTTTAGTTATTTTAAATAATTAATTGAGGCTGTCTAAAAAGTATTAAAATACGGTATTCTGAATTTATTTCAGAATCTCTTCTCATTGATAAACAAATATGTGAGAATCTGAATCGGCTTGCCTGTGGGCAAACAAGATTTCAGGTTGATTTTTATTCAACTTTTTAGACAGTTTTTTTATACACTATGGACGAACTTATAGATATAGTTACCAAAACAGGGGAACCTACAGGACAAGCGGTTAAGAAATCGGTGATTCATAGCGAAGGCCACTACCATAATACAGCACACCTTTGGTTGTATACATCTTCTGGCAACATTTTATTAGCCCAACGCAGTTATAAAAAAGCTATTTGTCCTGGCATGTGGGATGTTTCTGTTGCTGGTCATGTAGATGCTGGTGAAACCATTGAAACTGCCGCATTACGAGAAACTCAAGAAGAGCTCGGACTTACACTTACAGAACAGGAGTTACATAAAATAGGAGTTTTTAATTGCTTTCAATCTTACGATACTGGTATAGTTGACAATGAATTCCATCATACCTATATCGCGGAACTTAAAACAAATATTTCAGAATTAACACCTCAAGCCGAGGAAGTTGAGGCCTTGCAGCTAGTTAGTTTTGAAACCTTTAAATCACTATTGGCCAATAGTGAACATAATGACTATTTTGTACCGTCTAACCGTGCGTATTACGAAGAGGTATTAATACATATATCGAAACAACTTGATACTAATTAAGGCAGAAAATAGGTTTCTACTTTATTATCTAATTTAATCATATTCGTCATTCTTCTAGAAGTATCTAACTTTTCAATTTCGACATAGGACTTTAATTCTGTTTTTATATTATGGGTTTTAACACCAATCCAAACAGAAATTATTAAAGTAAAAATTAGATCAAAAATTAAAAATTCTCCTTTGGTTAAAACTACAGCTATACCTAAAAGCATCCATATAAACCCTAAAACAAAAAGATCTGTAGTTAATTCGTCAACAATTTTATTGGAAATAGCATTCATTTTAGCTTGCATTATAAAAGTGTTCAATTTCACAGGTACCTTAAACTCTTGTTCAAATTTAGAGACATATTCATCTTTAAAATAATCTTCAGAGCGTTCTAGCCATCGTTCCTTTCTTGTTGCATCGGAATGCCAAAATTGAATAGTTTCTAGCCAAATTTGAAAAAAGCCTACTTCATTTTCTATAAATTTTAATTGGGTCCAGGTGTAAAATTGAGGAACCTGATAACTTGGTTTAAGAGTCAATTCTGCATACAGAATATCAGCATCCTCCTGACTGTATAAAACTGTAGAATAACCAATACTAAAAAGTAAAATTAATATTAAATAATGCTTCATTTAACTATGTGAATTTTACTTTTTTATGGTTATAGGTTTATATTGATATTAAAAATACTACTCGAAATTCACTTAAGAATTTGAGTAATACCTGAAATAAAATTTCAATTAATTAAGAATCAAAAGTATACCTGAAACAGACAAAACCTGTCCATTTAAAAATTAATTGTAAGAATTTTAAAGAAAGAAGATGTACTAAATAAAAGACGTAAATTACTTATAATACATAAGCATATTTTCTAGGTAGAGTTTAATTTCTTCTACAACAAAAGCGGGAGACACTATTTTAACCCAACGGTTATACTTTAAAATTTGCATAAAAAACTCGTAATTCGGTTCTAAAAATACTTTTATTTCTCCCCAAATGCGTTCGTTATTATAATCTAAATCTTGAGTATTTATATCTTTTGGTAATGACACATTGACTTGCGAATGATGCAAAGGGTTACTTTCTAAATATTTAAAGTGATGATTTGCCACCTTTAAATGTATCCAAACTGGTTTTAAATTTGCTTTTAAAATACCTATAGAATCTTTAAAATACTCCGCTTCATTAAAGGATTCTGGTAGTTTGGCTTCTCTATTGGTTATAAATAAACCATTTATCCGACTATCTAAACAAAAGGCATATATACCAATTTCTGAATTGTACCCCATTAAATACCAAGCATCATTTATTTCCTTAATATGTAAGGGCTGAACTATTGTTTTAATATTTTGAAATCTATTATCATCATACCAGCCTTTATAATCTACTTCTATAAGATACTTACATTCTATAGCATTAATTAATGCTACCATATCTATTAACGGACTTAAAGAAGTACGAGACATGGTTACAAATTGCTTCCAAGCATGCGCATGATGATTCAATAAATACAGTTCAGTTTTTTCGAAGATATCTTTTAATTCATCTGTAATAACCAAATCTTTATCTAAAATGTAATATCCTTGATGCCGTTTATGCCTTATATAAATTTTTGTAAAAGCTTTAATAGCTTTAATATCTCGAGTAATTGTTTTACGGCTATTAAAATCTAATTTTTCGTAAAGTGAATCTTCTTTATTTAGTTCAACAATGTGTTGAAGTGCGCGCTGTAATTCCTCGAACGTGACATATGGTCTAGACAGGCCATATAATTCTGGATTTTTAATGATTCGTAATACATAATAGCGTCGTAAGAATTCTGGAGTCATAAATTTGCTTTACAAAAAACTTTAAAAATAATAAACATCTAGTTAAACCCACTTCATTTTCTATATTTGAGTTTTATTTTTAACTATGCATAGTGCTTTTAGCAAAAAAGATCTAAATTCTACGTTTTGGTTTACCTCCGAAAAAATAATTCATTTTATTTTTTCAATATTGATTATCCCTAAAATATTTAATACCATAGGGACTATAGATATGGGACGTCTAAAATTTGTAGAGGCAAGCTTAGGTATGTTCACTCCTATTTTTTTCTTAGGTCTATCTACCATCTGTATTCGGGAAATGGTTACCAACCCTAAGCTAAAAGAAAAAATAATTAGTTCTGCCCTTATTATGCGTCTAATTAGCTGGTTTGTTATGGGAGTAGGATTAATTTTATACGCCTATTTTTCTGCACAACATGCATTATCTACCATTTACTTTATTATTCTATTAAGTTATTTATTTAGAATAACCGATGTGTTTGAATGGTATTTTATTGTATCTAAACAAGCTAAATATATATTTCTATGTAAAACCATTAGCTTACTAATTATATTTAGTTTACAATATTATGGTCTTAAACATCAATTTGGTGTTATTTTTTACGCCTTTACTTTAGCCTTAGACTATTTGTGCCAAGGCTTGCTATATTACTATTTTTTAAAGTCAAACCGGGGTTCGTTTATAAACAAGTGGCATCCATCTTTTACTTTGGGTAAAAAGCTAATAAAGGAGGCTTTTCCATTAATTCTTTCTAATGCTTTAGTCATGGTTTATATTGGTATAGACGAAATGTTTCTAAAATATTATTTAAACGACCATGCAGTTGGTATTTTTGGAAGTGTTCAGTTTTTAGTTATTGGCTTAAGTTGGACTATTGGTTTTGCAATTATTAATGCCCTATACCCTTCTTTAGCCGAATCGTACCACAAGAATAAAAACACCTATTATAAAAAATTTAGACAATTAAATGCCATGCTCATTATCTTAGGTATAGGTATTGGTTTATTCTATACATTTTATGGAAACATCATTTTAAATACCTGTTTTACAAGGCAATACACAGAAGCGAATACTCCCTTAAGAATTTTCTGTTGGGCTCCGCTATTTGTTTTTTTTGGTATGTTATACGAAAAACATCTGTTAACTATAAGTGCTTTAAACCATGAAGTGTACCGCTTTGCTTTAGGCTGTATTTTAAATGTTATTTTGTGTTATATTTTAATTCCTATATATCAAATTAATGGTGCAGCATTAGCCGTTTTAATAAGTCATTTTACTATTAATGTAATTTACCCTCTAACCCACCAAATTCTGAAACCTGTACCAAAACTTATATTTAATAAATCATGAATCTTCTCCTTCTCGCCCTTGCTCCTATTATCGTAATTATTGTATACATTTATTGTAAGGACAAATACGAAAAAGAACCCAAATTATTTTTGTTTTATAATTTTCTTTTAGGGGCTTTTGTTAGTGTATTTATTACCACTATTATTTCGTTACTATTCAATTTTACACTGCCTTTTAATGAACCCAATGTTGTGCATCAATTTTTAAAAGCCTTTTTTGTAGTTGGTTTTACAGAAGAATTTAGCAAATATATAATTGTAAGATACGTAGCGCAACCAAACAAGGAGTTTAACGAACCGTTCGACGGCATTGTGTATGCCATAATGGTTTCTATGGGTTTCGCAGCTTCCGAAAACATACTTTATGTACTTCAAGGAGGCTTCCAAACCGGACTTGTACGTGCCTTTACTGCTGTTCCGGCGCATGCTGTTTTCGCCATATTAATGGGCTATTTTATGGGTAAAGCAAAGTTTTCAAACCAAAGAATAAAGTACAATTTAACAGGCTTAGGCTTAGCTATTTTATTTCACGGTGGGTACGATTTTTTCCTTTTTATCGATTTTATACCAGGAGTTTGGGTAGGTGCCTTTATTTCTTTAGGCCTAGGTTTTATATTGGCAAGAAAAGCAATAAAAAAACATCAAGAGAAATCATATTTTAAATAATAGTGCTATCTTTATTCTACGAAAATTACACTACATGTATCCAATGAAGAATACGATAGCAGAGCGCGTTGCTGACTTTATAAAAAACTTTCCTCCCTTCGATTTACTCGATAAAGCCCAATTATTAGACATATCTAAAGAAGTAAAAATCAAATACTTAGACAAGGAGAATGTTATTTATAATGTGAACGATCCGTTGCACGATCAGTTCTACATGATATACAAAGGGGCCGTTAAACTGAAAAAATATATCAATGAAAAATTGGAAACAATTGATCAGTTTGATGAAGGTGATGTCTTCGGATTGCGCCCATTATTCGCAAAAGAGAACTATGCCATAACTTCTATAACAGAAGAAGAGACCATTTTATACTGTATTCCTATAGACATGTTCCATCAGTTTATAGATCATAATAAAGAGGTTCGTAAATATTTGATAGAGAGTTTTGCATCGAATACAGAAAACCCATTTTCTAACGAATTTCAAAAAAAATTATTAGAAGATGATGTAAAATTAGATTTCTCGAAGGATATGTTCGAGATGCAACCTGTTCGATTAATAAAGAATGTAGTCACGACCAAGCAAACATCTAGTATAAAAGATGCTGCAAAATTAATGTCTAAAAATAATGTAGGATCTATAATTATTGAAGACAAAGAATGCCCAATAGGGATTATTACAGATAAAG
This sequence comes from Formosa haliotis, assembly GCF_001685485.1. Classification (NCBI taxonomy): domain Bacteria; kingdom Pseudomonadati; phylum Bacteroidota; class Flavobacteriia; order Flavobacteriales; family Flavobacteriaceae; genus Formosa; species Formosa haliotis. The sequence continues at coordinate 653,895 of NZ_BDEL01000001.1, forward strand.
ATTTACGTCTGCATGTGGCTACCGGAAACTATTCTATAGATGATGAAGTTTCTAAAATAATGATTCATCCTGTTATGTGTTATAAGAAAAATATAACCATTGCCCAAGCGCAAATAACCATGATGAAACATAAAATTAATCAAATTGTGGTTACCAAAGACGGAACACCAAATTCAAAAATATTAGGAGTCTTCTCAGAGCACGATATTATTGTAATGAAAGGTACCAACCCGTCGGTATTAATGAAAGCCATAAAACGTTCTAATTCTACAAAAGATTTAAAACGAATTCGCGAAAAAATCATGATGTTGTTAGAAGGCTATGTCGATCAGAACATTCCGCTTACACATATTAATAATATTATATTCGAATTAAATGATGCTACTATAAAACGTGTTATAGAGCGTTGTATAGAAAAAATGGGACAAGCACCTCCAGTAAAATTTGCTTGGATGTCTATAGGTAGTCAAGGTAGAAAAGAACAACTATTACACACCGACCAAGACAATGCCATTATTTTTGAAAACACAGACGATGATCACTTAGAGGAAGTAAGAACCTATTTCTTAACACTCGCAAAAAAGGTGAATAAACGTTTAAAAACTATAGGATTTGAGTATTGCCCAGGCGAAATGATGGCGAAAAACCCTAAGTATTGTTTAAGTTTAGACGAATGGGAAAATCAATTCTCGGCTTGGACAAGAGAAACTGGCGACGAGGAATTATTACTTTGTTCAATCTTTTTCGATTTCGATATTACTTACGGAGATCCTAGTCTTACCAATCAATTATCCGATCATGTTTTAGAAATCACAAAAAACAACCTAATTTTTCAATCTAAATTAGGAGCAAGTTCTTTAAGAAGTCCTTCGCCTTTAGGATTCTTCAGACAGTTTTTAGTGGAACAAGATGGCGAACATAAAGATCATTTCGATTTAAAGAAAAGAGCCATCATGCCAATTTCTGATGCTGGACGTTTATTAGCAATACATTATCAAACCAAAAACATTAATAATACTGCCGAACGTTTTGAAAAACTCGCAGAATTAATGCCTGAAGATGAAGAGCTGTATTTATCTTGTGCCTACGCTTCTAAAGCGCTATTAAAATTTAGAACAAAGCATGGCTTACGCCATCATGATAGCGGACGTTTTATCGCTTTAGCCGAATTATCTAAAGAAGAAAAAATGAAATTAAAACGTTGTTTTAAAGCCGTGTCTAAGGTTCAAGAACTTATTAAATTAAAATTTAATCTTAAGAATTTCATTTAATGAAGTGGGGTTTTAATAAAAAAAACAAAACACTTCCAGAGTACTGGTCCCGCTACGAGTCCTTATTTTTAAATCCTCCCAAAAAAACAGATTTAAATACGACAACATTCGTGGTTTTAGATACCGAGACAACAGGATTTAATTACGATAAAGATCGCATATTATGTATTGGTGCCGTAAAGGTGCTTAATGGTTATATTGATGTAAATTCGGCTTTCGAAATCTATATAAAACAAGATTATTTTAACGAAGAAACCATTCAAATTCACGGGATTTTAAAGCATGATAAGCTTCAAACCGTAACCGAAGAAGAAGCGATAATTTTATTTCTAGATTATATTCAAGATGCCATTTTAGTGGCACATCATACCTTTTTCGATTTAACGATGATTAACACAGCCCTTAACAGATTAGGGCTGCCAAATTTAAAAAACAAAGAATTAGACACTATGTCTATCTTTAAAGCCACACGTTTAAAATCTAATATCATAGACCAAAAAAAGCGCTATTCTTTAGACGAGCTCGCCGAATATTACGATATCGATTTAAGCGACCGACACACTGCTTCTGGAGATGCTTTAATTACTGCCATTGCTTTTTTAAGAGCAGTGCACACTTTAGTTAAAACAAAACAATACACCCTAAAGGATCTTTTAAAACTAAAATAACTCTATTCTAAAGGTTACACGTCCACGTCTTATTTATTATATTTACGAGACTAACTATTAGAAATATGAGTAAACCAACCAAAATAACTGTAGACGATTTACATCATTTCGAAATGACTTCAAACGATGTAGATGTACTAGATTGTGTTCAAACTAAAGCCAACCACTACCATATTATAGAAGACCACAAGTCTTTTGATGCAGAGGTTTCCAAATCAGATTTTCAGAATAAATCTTACGATATAACCATCAACAACACCCTATATAAAGTAAAAATTTCTACAGATTTAGATGAACTTATAAAACAAATGGGCTTCGAAATTGGAGCGTCTCAACACATTGACAGTATTAAAGCCCCAATGCCTGGCTTAATTTTAGATCTTCATGTAAAAGTTGGCGACCATATCACTACAAATACGCCCATTCTTATTTTAGAGGCCATGAAAATGGAAAACAGCATTCTTTCTCCTCGTGATGGTGTAGTGAAATCTGTAGCTGTAACCCAAGGCAATACTGTAGATAAAGGAGATTTATTAATCGAATTCGAATAAATTAGCTTCATTATGAAAAAAATATTAGTTGCCAATCGTGGTGAAATCGCTCTGCGTATTATGAAAACCATAAAAAAATGGGCATAAAAACCGTAGCTATTTATTCAACAATAGATAGAGAATCTCCACATGTTACCTTTGCAGACGAAGCGGTTTGCATAGGAGAACCACCGTCTAATCAATCGTATTTATTGGGAGATAACATTATAAAAGTTGCCAAACAATTAGGTGTAGATGCTATACATCCGGGGTACGGATTTTTAAGTGAAAATGCCGATTTTGCAGAAAAAGTTGAAGCCAATAATATCATATTTATTGGTCCGAAATCGGAATCCATTCGGATTATGGGAAGTAAATTGGCTGCAAAAGATGCCGTTAAAGATTATAATATTCCGATGGTTCCTGGAACCAAGGATGCCATTTCCGATATCAAAGACGCTGAGGCTATTGCTAAAAAAATTGGCTTTCCTGTCTTAATCAAAGCCTCTGCAGGTGGTGGCGGAAAAGGGATGCGCATAGTAGAGAATGAACATGAATTAGAATCTCAAATGAAACGTGCCATAAGCGAAGCCACTTCTGCTTTTGGAGATGGCTCTGTTTTTATAGAGAAATATATTGCCTCTCCCCGACACATCGAAATTCAAGTTATGGCAGATAGTTTAGGGCATACCGTTCATCTGTTTGAGCGGGAATGTAGTATTCAACGTCGCCATCAAAAAGTAATTGAAGAAGCACCATCGTCTATTTTAACTCCAGAATTACGAGACAAAATGGGAGAAGCCGCAAAAAAAGTGGCGAAAGCTTGTAACTATGTTGGTGCTGGAACGGTAGAATTTCTACTTGATGAAAATAATAAGTTTTATTTTCTGGAAATGAATACAAGGCTACAAGTAGAACATCCCGTAACAGAACTAATAACGGGTCTCGACTTGGTAGAACTTCAAATTAAAATAGCTCGGGGAGAATCTTTAAATTTAATTCAAGCCGACTTAGAAATACAAGGACATGCCATGGAATTACGCATCTATGCCGAAGATCCTTTAAATAATTTTCTACCTAGCGTGGGCAATCTAAAAGTATATCAATTACCCGAAGGCGAAAACATACGGGTAGATAATGGTATATTAGAAGGCATGGATGTCCCCATATATTACGACCCCATGTTAGCCAAATTAATCACCTATGGAAAAACCAGAGAAGAAGCCATTTTAACCATGCTAAAGGCTATAAACGATTATAAAATAGAAGGGATTAGCAGCACCTTAACGTTTGGAAAATTTGTGTTTGAAAATGCAGCATTTCGAGAAGGCAATTTCGATACCAATTTTGTAAACATGTATTACGATCCGAAACTATTAATAAAACAAGCAGAAAAAGAAGCCAAACTAGCAGCTATTATTGCTTTAAAGCAATATCAATCGGACTTAAAGCAAGTGAGATTACCTAATCGTTAAACTGAAATTAAAATGGATTCGAAAATAAAAATTTTAACCGATAAACTTGAACAAGCTTACTTAGGTGGCGGAAGTAATCGTATAGAAAAACAACATCAAAAGAAAAAATTAACGGCTCGAGAGCGCGTCAATTATTTATTAGACGATGGATCTTTTGAAGAAATTGGCATTTTAGTTACCCATCGTACCACCGATTTTAACATGGATAAAGAAGTGTATTATGGCGATGGTGTCATTACCGGTTACGGCACAATTAATAACAGACTCACCTATGTATTTGCTCAAGATTTTACCGTTTTTGGAGGTTCGCTATCTGAAACCCATGCCGAAAAAATATGCAAAGTCATGGATCTGGCCTTAAAAATGGGAGCACCAATTGTAGGATTAAACGATTCTGGTGGTGCCCGTATACAAGAAGGCGTACGTTCGTTAGGAGGTTATGCCGATATTTTTTATAAGAATGTGCAGTCTTCAGGAATAATTCCTCAAATATCGGCCATTATGGGACCTTGCGCGGGTGGCGCCGTTTATTCTCCAGCGATGACAGATTTTACTATGATGGTAGAACAAAGCAGTTATATGTTTGTTACCGGACCCAATGTAGTAAAAACAGTGACCAATGAAGAAGTAACATCAGAAGCTCTAGGAGGTGCTCATACCCATGCCACCAAATCTGGTGTTGCCCATACCACTTCTCCAAACGATGTAGAATGTTTAGAAGCGATTAAAAGGTTATTGAGTTATTTACCACAGAATAATACCCGTACTGCAGACCAACTGGATTTTACTTTTCAAGATGAAATTCGAGATGAATTACGATCAATTATTCCAGAAAACGCAAATAAGCCATACGATATGCATCATGTTATAAACGGCATTATTGATACGGATTCCTTTTTCGAAATTCATAAAGATTATGCAGAAAACATCATTGTCGGATTTGCTAGAATTGGTGGCAGAAGCATTGGTATTGTTGCAAACCAACCGTTATTTCTGGCCGGTGTTTTAGATGTAAATAGTTCTAAAAAAGCAGCCCGTTTTACTAGATTCTGCGATAGTTTTAATATTCCTCTTTTAGTTTTAGTTGATGTTCCTGGATTTTTACCTGGAACAGATCAGGAATGGAATGGTATAATTACCAACGGAGCTAAATTATTGTATGCCTTAAGTGAAGCTACCGTACCACGCGTGACATTAATTACCAGAAAAGCCTATGGCGGTGCCTACGATGTTATGAATTCTAAACATATTGGTGCCGATATGAATTTCGCTTGGCCAAGTGCAGAAATAGCGGTTATGGGTGCTAAAGGGGCAAGCGAAATTATTTTTAAAAAGGACATACAAGAGGCAGAAGACCCGATTGCTAAATTGGCTGAAAAAGAAACAGAATACGCAGACACCTTTGCAAACCCGTATCGTGCTGCAAGCCGCGGATTTATAGATGAAGTTATTTTACCGCAAGATAGCCGACGAAAATTACTAAAAGCCTTTAGTATGCTAGAGGATAAAAAAGTAGAGTTACCAAAGCGAAAACATGGGAATATTCCGCTTTAAATCAAGCTATAAATAACATTAAAACATCTAAAGAAAAGTAATATAATTAAAGGCTATTCTTTAGATGCTTTTATTCGCTGTTTTTCGATTTCGAAACGTTGTAAACAATCGTCTAAGGTATTACCATGTGTATGGATACATTCGCAAAAAGCATCACCTAATGCTTCATTTTTAGTCCCTTTAAATTGTGAATTACAATCAGATACTGAGTTTCTTGGCATAACTTCAAAACCAAACTGAGCATAAGCAATTGTTATAACGATACAGAGTAATACTCCACTAAAAAAGATAATGGGAAATTTTTTGGTATAGAGTTTCGGTTTTTGAAACACCCCTCTATTACTATAGTGTTTAAAAGGCAAAATGTATTGCATCCTGTCGTAATGCCAAACCAGAAGAAACAAATTAGCAAGTACCATTAAAGGCGATGTAACCAACGAACCCTCAAACCGTACGGCAAACGATAAAATCCAAATATTTACAATAATGGGAAAATATAAGAGGGCTCCCAAAGTTACCGTCCTCGGAATTAAAAGTAAAACGGCCGCCAAAACTTGTGCATAACCAATACACGTATAATAATAGCCTGTATGATGTAAGGCTTCAAGGTATGCCCCCATAGGATGTAAAACCGAAAGACCACTGGCAAAACGCTCTCCCATAATTTTAACCAAACCCGCAAAAATAAAGGCATACGCCAGACTTATACGGCAAAATATAGAGAAAAGCCAATACCACCTATTTTGTTTTATTTAGTAATAAAACTGTTCGAATCTATCTCGATTAATCCACATGTTATATTAAATACCTTTAAAACACTTTTTAAGTATGGAGATCGTTTACGTATTTTAGTGCGGTTTCAATTACGAATATGTTCCGAAGGAAAATCATACGTACAAAAGCCCACTAACCTTTAATTAATCAACGAATTTAGCATTACTTTTTACATTATTGTAGCCCGTTATTTAATTCCAAATTTCATTTGATGCTGTTAAAATAACAGGATAATTATCAGTTACCAGTATGGTGTGTTCGTGTTGGGTTACATATCCACCTTTATTTCCGACTAAAGTCCAACCGTCATTCAATTCTACAGCAACAGTTGAATGTGTTGATATAAAAGTTTCTATAGCAACTTTAGTTTTAACGCTGTAATTTAAAATATTTTCAGGCTCTTCGTGTAAGTTCCTACCGACTCCATGTCCAGCCAAGTTTCTAATAACTTTAAATCCTGACTTTTTTGCTTCAGTTTCTATTAAATATCCTATTTCAGAAATTCTTACTCCGCCTTTAATATTGTTTATCGCTTTACGTAAAATGTTTTTAGAAGCATCTACTAGAGGTTGGTGATTATGAATGTCCTTTCCAAGGACAAAAGAGCCACCATTGTCAGACCAAAATCCGTTAAGTTCTGCAGAAACATCAATATTAATTAAATCTCCCTCTTTCAATATTTTTTTATTAGATGGTATTCCGTGTGCTGCTTCTTTGTTTATGCTTATACAAGAATAACCAGGAAATCCATAAGTTTCATAAGGTGCAGATTTAGCTCCATAACGCTTTAAAATTTCACCTCCATACTCATCAAGTTCTTTAGTTGACATTCCAACTTTAGCATATTCTCTCATTAATTTTAGTGTAGTTCCAACAACTTCACTAATTTTTTTCATTCCAGTTAATTCAGATTCCTTTGTTATAGACATTCTGTATTTTTTTAATTGATTACAACATCTTTTAACCACCTAAAAAAGCCATAATAAGTCTTTACGACTTCATTAACGGTTTTAAAAACGCCGCAGCCTCCATATGTTTATTACTCATAGCAAAATCGTAAGAGGATTCCCCATCAACATCTACAGCATTAACATCGGCACCGGCATCTAAAAGAATTTTCATAACTTCTATTTGCCCTTCGCCAGCGGCAAACATAATAGGTGTCCATTGCTCATGGTTATCTTTTAAGTTTACTTGTGCTCCAGATTCTACTAAAAGTTTCACTGTTGAAGCAAACGGTCCTGTACATCCGTACATAAGTGCTGTACGATCTGTAGTATCCCTTAAATCTACTGTTGCTCCACTATCCAATAAAGCTTTTACAACAGATGTATGCCCATTAAAAGCGGCTAACATTAAGGTAGTTCTATTTTCTTCACCACTAGTATTTGGGTCGAAGCCTTGACCTAAAGCATAGCTAATTGCCTCTAAATTTCCATTTTGTGCTGCTTCTAACAGTGCTGCAATATCAAAATTTTTCGCATTATCGGCTGGCTTTACTGGAGATTCTATAGTTGTTTCTGTTGTCGTTTGGGTTTCAGATTTATTTTGTCCGCAGGCCATAATGATTAATCCTGCTAATAAGCATATTGAAGTTTTAATACGTTTCATAAGGTGATTTAAGTTTTAGTTTTACTAAAGTATTTAAAAGGGATTAACTCCCCTAACACAATCCGATTTTATTTAAATTTTAGCTTGATACGTATACAAGTCGTAATAGCGTCCTTGAGCAGAAATTAACTCATCGTGTGTACCACGTTCTGCAATACGGCCATCTTCAATTACCAGAATCTGATCGGCTTTACGGATAGTGCTCAAGCGGTGCGCAATAACAATTGTGGTTCTATCTTTAGTTAATTCATTTAAACTTTTCTGAATAAAGCCTTCACTTTCTGTATCTAGGTTCGAGGTGGCTTCATCTAATATAATCACTTTCGGATTGGCTAAAATAGCACGTGCAATAGCGATGCGTTGGCGCTGACCTCCAGATAATTTTACTCCACGCTCCCCTATTAAGGTATCTAATCCGTCATCAAATCTATCTGTAAATTCACTCACATAAGCCGAGTCTACGGCTGCTAGTAACTCAGACTCGGTTGCATCTGGCCTTGGAAATAAAATATTTTCTCTGATGGTCCCTTCAAATAAAAATTCATCTTGTAACACCACTCCCAAATGTTTTCTAAAACTGTTTAGTTTTACTTTAGAAAGGTCGTAACCATCTACCGTTACACTACCCGACTTCGGGTTTAAAAATGTAGCCGATAAGCCAGCAATAGTAGATTTTCCAGATCCTGAACTTCCCACCAGTGCAATTACAGAACCTGAAGGTGCGTTAAAGCTAATGTTGTGTAACACATCTTTTCCAGCCTCGTAAGCAAAGGTTACGTTGTTAAATGCTAAATCGCCTTTTAAAGTTTCTATGTCTATAGTCCGGTGTATATCATCTTCTTCAGCATCCATATTCATAAGTTCTTCCGTACGGTCTAAACCTGCTAAAGCCTCGGTTAGCTGACTTCCAATATTACTCATTTGCACAATTGGTGCAATCATAAACCCAAGTAATAAGGTAAAAAACATAAAATCTCCTATGGTTAATTCGCCTTGCATAATTTTATATCCTCCAATCCCCATAATTCCGGTAGACGCTATTCCTAATAGAAAGGTAGACGAACTCGTCATGAAGGCGGTAGCTGTTAAACTCTTTTTTACATTTTGAAATAATCGATCGACGCCATCCTCAAAAGTTTTGTTTTCCTGAGCTTCTGCATTAAACGCTTTAATTACGCGAACACCAGCTAAAGTCTCTGTTAAACGGCCAGTAACTTCGGCATTAATAACACCACGTTTTCTAAAAATTGGTCGTATGTATTTAAAAGCTTTTAATGCTAAAACACCAAAAACTGCCACAGGAACCAATACAAAAAGTGTCATAGACGGACTTATACGGATGAGTAGAATTAAAGATATTACAGCCGTAAAAGTTCCACCAACAAGCTGTACTAAACCAGTTCCTATTAAATTCCGAACGCCTTCCACATCGGTCATGATTCGAGATACCAATACTCCAGATTTTGTATTGTCGAAAAAGCTAATAGGAAGCGACAACACTTTTTTCTGAACTTTTGCACGTAACTCCGATATTAAATACTGCGCCTGTACACTTAATATTTTAGTCAGTAAAAAAGAGGTTACTGCCTGCACCAAAATAGCACTTCCTACTATAGCTAATAAGGAATATAATTGATCATAATTTTTATTAGGAATCACGTCGTCTAACAATACTTTGCTTTGCCAAGGCAACACCAAACTCGCTAACCGACTAAATACAATAAGGATTAAGCCAATAAATACCAAATTTCGACGCGGCCATATAATGGTTTTAAAGGCTTGAGCCATACTTACCTTAGAAGCTTTCTTTTTAGGATCAGGTACGGCTTGTTTATAATGTCTCATAGAAATGAATTTAATGGTAAAGATAATTTTACTCTCGAAATTATTAAGCCTTATACTATAAATATTAAAATTGAGTTTAAATCGTTTATGGGTTTGCCATGTATTCCTTAACTTTAAAGCTATTAAAAAGCTAAACTTATTATGGAATATAGAACTATTGGAACCTCTGATTTAAAATTATCGGCTATTACATTTGGAGCTTGGGCTGCTGGCGGTTGGATGTGGGGCGGAACCGAACAACGTGATGCCATAAAAGCCATACAATCTGCTTTCGATTTTGGGGTAAGCGCTATAGATACCGCTCCTATTTATGGTATGGGACATAGCGAAAATATTGTGGGAGCTGCCATAAAAGAATTACCAAGAGACCAAGTACAATTGGTTACCAAATTTGGTTTGCGATGGGATGCCACAGAAGGTGATTTTTATGTAAATTCTAAAGATAACTCAGGTAAACCCATTTCGATTTATAAAAACGCGAGTAAAACTAGTATTATAAAAGAATGCGAAGATAGCTTGAAACGCTTAGGCACAGACTATATCGATTTATACCAAATACATTGGCCCGATAAAACAACGCCTATTCAAGAGACTATGGAAGCCGTAGCCCAATTAATTCAGGCGGGAAAGGTGCGCTATGCTGGAGTATGTAATTATGATGTTGCTCAGCTAGAAGAGGCGAAAAAATATGTCGATATCATTTCTAACCAAGTCCCTTACAGCATGATAAATCGTGATATCGAAAAAGATATAGTACCTTTTACATTAAACCACAACATGTCTATTCTTGCTTACAGCCCTTTACAACGTGGGTTACTAACTGGAAAAATGCAAGCCGGACATAAATTTGCTGAAGGTGACCACCGCCAAAACTTGGCCTTTTTTAAAGATGAAAACATTAAGCAAACCGCTGCATTTTTAAACACTTTACAACCTTTAGCCGAGGCAAAACAAGCCAGTATTTCTCAATTGGTTTTACGTTGGACCATAGAACAGCCCGGTGTAACCATTGCCTTAGCAGGAGCTAGAAATGCCGAACAAGCTATACAAAATGCCAAAGCTATAGACATTAAATTAACCGCAGAGGAATTACAATTCATATCGACTAATTTAGACGAGCTAAAACTAAACTTATAAAACACTTAGCCCAACTCTTTTTTATTCAAAAGGTTGGGCTGAATAAGTTGCTCATCTCTAAAAAATGGTATATCCAAAAATTACAGAAATTGTATTATAATCGGAATTATAATATTGATAATCTTTCAACAAGTCTCTATTGGTATTATACCGTAATTCTACACTATAGGTATCGTTATAAGTATACCCAAATCCTAAACCAATACTAGATGAATTTATAATTTCTAATTCCGAACCCGTATCGTAATTTACAGTAGAATTCATAGGGATATCTAAGATATACGAGGCGTTTACAAATAATTTAGAACTGTTATTTAAAAAGAAATAATGTCTAATTCCAATAGGTAATTCTATGGAAGAATAATCGACTTCAACATTTGAATTTTCTAAGGTTTCTTCAGATTTAAAAGACTGATACGTAGGTTCAACAATTATAGCCCATTTGTTTTTATTGAAAGGCAAAAATATTTCAGCTTCAAGTCCAATCCTAAATCCTATTTTGCTTCCAAAATCTACATTTCTAGAACTTAAAGATGTATTTTCTATAGAAAAAGAAGAACTTTTAATTCCTATTCTAGGTGTTAGATTAAAAAGATCTTTTTTCTGTTTTTCTTCGAAATTAACTTGTTCTACATTATTACACTGATTATAGGTCACAAAAATTTTAACCAAGTCGTCTTTTTCATATTTTAACCTTTCAATATCTTTTGAGCTTATGTTTTTACAGGTTAAATTATTCAATAATTGCTGTCTATACCTATTATTTTCTTTTATTAAATCGCCTGTAGATCTATAATTTTTAAAGATTAATTGCTCCACAGTCATCCCATTGTCCATGCTATAAAAGAATCGAACTAAATTACCATCTTCAAACTGATATAAATTAGCCTCCCCTTCTACTAAAGCCTTTAAAAAGAGGGTTTCTTCATGAAATACCGGATTTCTATTAGGGCTTAAGTTATTAATTACTTTACTAGAACGATCCATTTTAACGGTGCGCTTGATATATTTTGAAAAGTTATGAATTCCAAATTCTATTACACTTTGTATTGTACCTTTTTTTATTTCAGACTCCGCCGAAAGTTTATAGTCAAAGTCGGTAGGATTGTTCTTCCAATCCATATTTTTTATAAGACATTCGGTACGTTGATTGTCTGAATCTATAAAATATCCTTTTTCGAAAACGATTTGCGAAAAACTTTTGGTTGTAATAATGGTTAATAAAACAAGTAGCAGTTGGGGTTTCATTTATTTTTACGGTTAAGGGGTTATGTTTCAAGGAGCTATAATTAATCAGCCACAGTCTATTTATAGTAAGCAAAAAGCTTCTTTCAAGAAGAAGAATTTTGCTACAATAAAAATAATGAATCATATTAAAAAGCCAATGAACTTTTTAAATTATTCGATAAACCACAATGTTTTAAATTACTCGTTTTAAAATTAACTTTACTGTTAGTCCGTTATTATACAGTTCGCAGTATTTTATCCATTTTACGCCCTTTAGCTAACTCATCTACTAACTTGTCTAAATACCTTACTTGTTGGGTTAAAGTGTTGTCTATGTCTTCAATTCTATAGCCACAAATTACGCCTGTAATGAGGTGGGCATTCGGGTGTAAAGATGCTTCTTTAAAAAAGGTTTCAAAAGTAACCTTTTCGGCTATTAATTTTTCTAATTGTAATTCGTCAAAACCGGTTAACCAAGAAATAACTTCATGAAGTTCTGCTTTAGTTCGTCCTTTTTTCTCAACCTTGGCTATATAATGGGGATAAACCGATGCAAAAGTCATATTAGCTATACGCTCATTATGTTTGTCTGTTACTTTCATCATTCTTGCATTTAATTTTAACAAATATAAACTATAAACTAAAATAGGAGTTTAACAGTTCACTTAAAACAAGCTTTTAAACCGCTAACTAACTGATTAAATTAACAATACAATATAACGTAATATTAACCTTATTATCGCATTGGAAATATTACTTTTGCCGAATGCTAAAAAAAGAGACTAAAAATCAGTTTGAATTTATTGCTTTAATGGCTTCATTAATGTCTATAGTTGCATTAACTATAGATGCATTACTTCCTGCAATCCCTAATATTGGCTTAGCTATAGGAAATCAAAACAGTACCGATTTACAACTTTTGGTAACCATGATTTTTCTAGGCTTTGGTTTAGGGCAATTAATACTAGGGCCACTCTCCGATAGTTTTGGTAGAAAGCCTATTATGTATCTTGGATTTTTTATTTTTTTATTGGCTAGTATAGTTTGTATCACTGCCGAAAGTTTGGTTTGGATGTTGGTTGGACGTATTTTTCAGGGTATCGGACTTTCTGCACCTAGAACCTTATGTATTTCTATTATTAGAGATTCACATAAAGGCGATTATATGGCAAGAATGATGTCTTTTGTAACTGCATTTTTTATTCTTGTGCCTATTATTGCTCCTGCTCTGGGTCAGTTTATATTAAACCATTTCGATTGGCATTATATTTTTTATACCCAGCTATTCTTTGGAGCTATTGTTATTTTTTGGTTTTGGAAACGTCAGCCTGAAACCTTACATCCAGAATATAAAATACCATTTAATAAACATGTATTTATTAATGGTTTTACAGAATTATTGAAGTTTAAAGAAGCCATTATTTTTACGATGCTTTCGGGTTTTATTACAGGAGCTTTTATGGTGTATTTAAGTGCTTCGCAACACATTTTTGAAGCGCAATATGGTTTAGGCGACAAATTTCCTTTAGTATTTGCTGGTTTAGCTTTTTCTATAGGATTATCTACTTTATTAAACGGAACCCTTGTTGTTAAATTTGGAATGCGCAACTTAGCTTTTGCAGCACTAACCGTTTTTTCTGGAGCTTCAATATTGTATGTCATTTTATTTTGGAATTCTGCAAACCCAAGTTTATCGGTATTAATTCCTTTTTTAATTATTCAATTCTTTTCCTTAGGATTTATTTTCGGAAACCTAAGAGCTATTGCCATGGAACCAATTGGTCATATTGCTGGAATTGGGGCTGCTATTACGGGGTTTATATCTACTCTAATTGCTATTCCTATTGCTACAATTATTGGCGAATATGTAACCGATACGGCTCTTCCCTTATTTTTAGGATTCGCCATTTGCGGTTCGCTCTCTGTGGGAGTATTTATTATAATGAGACGTCGAAGAACATCAGCTTTAGCCGTAGCGAAGTATTAGAACAGACTAGGTATAGTAGAATTATTTTTTTATAACCGGTCAAATCTGAAATATCCTGCTTTATTATTTTAAAAATTGAATATTTACAATATTTACAACTGCAGAAATAACATACTCTATCCCAATAGCGATTACAATAAAACCAATTATTCGTGATAACGCATTTATGCCCGAAGCTCCTAAACATTTTACTATAAGGTAAGAGCTTTTTAAAATAAGATAAATGCAAATGGTTGTAAAAACTAACGCGGCAATAATTATGGAGATCTCCTTAATTTCTGTGAATTCTTGATTGTAGGCTATTAATAACGAAATGGTACCAGGACCCGCCAACATAGGCATGGCCAAGGGTGTTAAACTAATCTCGTTTCTGGTTTTAATATCCTCTTCTACTCGTTGGCGTTTCATGCCTTTATGCTCGGCAAATTTTCCTGTTAACAATGCAAATCCGGAAGACGCAATGATAAGTCCGCCAGCAATTTTTAAAGCATTAATACTTATTCCAAAAAAAGACAAAATATAAGTGCCGGCAAAAAAAGACAGCAACACTATAATTAAGGCATTTAAAGAGGTCCAAAAGGCGATACTCGCACGTTCCTTTTTCGTGTGTTCTGAAGACAATCCTACAAATACAGGAACTGTTCCTAAGGGATTCATTATTGAAAATAGAGCACCAAATGTGGCTAAAAATAATTCCATTGTTTTTTTGTGCAAATACAATGAATTTTATTCGCCAATATGTTAGTTTAGGTTTAAGGAATAGTGAATTGAAAATGAAATTCTCTTCCTTAAAAAGCACAACATGTTAAGCTTTTATACGCAAGATTTATAAGGCGCTCATTAGTACCGTGGTAGTATAAATAATACCTAGAACTTGAGTTATTACTTACGTTTTATCTAAAGGTTAAATGACTTCATAAGCCATCTATTAAAAGAAAAAAATAAAAGACTAAAACTCTACACCTCTCGTTTTACAGGAATTAAAGCGCTCTTTTTTAGTTTAATAAAACCTAAAGCATCTAACACTTTCATGATACCATAAGTAATGTCTAACTCATACCAACGCACCCCTCCAAAATTAGCACGCCCCCCGTATTTATGGTGGTTGTTATGGTAACCCTCGCCCATCATTAAAAAATCGAATGGCAATAAGTTCTTTGAAGTATCGCTCACTTTAAAGTTAACATACCCATAAATATGCGCAAACCAATTTATAATAACGCCATGTATAGGGGCCATAAAAAACGCCACTGGTAAAAATAACCATTGCCACCAAGCGGTTGCAAAAAAGAAGAAAATAGCTGTATATAAAGCAGCCCAAGCTAAGCGGGAACCCCGAGAACTTGCAAAAGCATCAAAACGCTCCCATTGTGGTACATTTTTAGTAAACTTAGAATCTACTGCTACTCGTTTCTTATTAATATCCTGATAAATGTTTTTTGTTCGCCACATCATAGAAAACACATTACTATCGTATTTCGGTGAATGCGGATCATTTTCTGTATCTGCATAGGCATGATGCATTCTGTGCATAACGCCATAACCGTAAGCACTTAAATAATTAGAACCTTGACATACCCAGGTAAGAAAAAAACAAACTTTTTCTGCGAATCTAGACATGTTAAACGTTTGATGCGCAGCATACCTGTGTAGAAAAAACGTTTGGAAAAACAAACCCGAATACCATAGAATAATCATGAATATAATAATAGTCATATGTTGTAATTTAATACAACAAAGAACCAAATTATTTAGGAGTAAAATATGAACGTAAGTTAAGAAATACGCTTCCGGATACGACTTAAGGCTTGTGCTGTAACACCAATATACGAAGCAATATACTTTAACGGAATATCTTTAAGCAGATTAGGACGTTCGGTAAAAAGGTTAAGATACCGCTGTTCTGCAGTTTCATTTAATAGGGATTGTTCCCGTTTAGATTTTATTAAAAACAAGCGTTCTGAAGATAATCTCCCTATTAAGTTTCCAACTTCTGTATTGTTATAAACCTCTTGCAAATCGGAATACGATACACTCCAAATAGATAAATCGGTTAAAGCTTCTAAAGCGTATAGAGAAGGTTTTTGCGTTAAAAAAGAATCGTAAGCACTAACAAATTCATTTTCGAAACAAAACCCAAAAGTAACGTCTTTGTCTTCGTCTTCATTCGGAATTAAAAATCGAGCAATACCACTGTTTATGAACGAAATATAATGTTCTACCTGTCCAACTTCCAAAATACGTTCCTTTTTTTTAAACGTTCGTGCTTTTAATTTCGAAGAAAACAGTTTCCAATCTGCATCACTTATGGGTACAGTAGATTCTATATATGCTCTAATTTCAATCATGAAAAATGTTCGTTAATGCCATTATAAATTTTGATTAACACAAAGGTAAGCATCCTAAATTAGGTTAAATAATAAAGGAACTACATTATTTAAAAATAAAAAATATCAAAGTTTATATTATCGTTTTATCAGAAAATTTTTACCTGCTGTTTTTAAGAAAACGATTGAATTAACAATAAATCAGCCCAATTTTTATCAATACTAAAGTTATACCCCTTAAGTAAATTTAATTTGTTATTTTAGAATTCTAAAACCAAATTCATGTCTATATTAATCACCAATATAAAACAGCTTTTACAAGCAAGAGCTCACAACGTTTTAAAAGTATCGGGAACAGAAATGAACCAACTATCTTTACTAGAAAACGCCTATTTACTTATTGAACACGATACAATTGTAGAATATGGTGAAATGAAAGATATTGGAGGTATTGAAGCTGAAACCACCATCGATGCCACCGGTAAAATAGTATTACCAACTTGGTGCGATTCGCATACCCATTTGGTTTATGCTGGTAATCGTGAACAAGAATTTGTAGATAGAATTAATGGTTTAAGTTATGAAGATATTGCCAACCGTGGTGGAGGCATCTTAAACTCGGCTGAGAAGCTTCAAAACACCACCGAAGATGAACTTTATAACCAAGCAGTATATCGTTTAAAAAATGTGATGAGACTTGGTACGGGGGCCATAGAAATTAAATCGGGTTACGGACTTACCACAGAATCCGAATTAAAAATGCTTCGCGTTATTAGTCGATTAAAACGGGATTTTCCTTTAAAAGTCATGGCTACATTTCTAGGAGCGCATGCAGTTCCTAAAGAATTTAAAGATAATAAAACAGGTTATGTAGATCATATTATAAATGATATGATACCCAAAGTAGCCAAAGATTTATTGGCCCAATATATTGATGTATTTTGTGAATCTGGATATTTTTCTATTGAAGATACCGAGCGTATTTTAGAAGCTGGAAAAAAACATGGATTAACACCTAAAATTCACGTCAATCAATTCAATGCCTTTGGAGGTGTCGCTTTAGGGGTTAAACACGAAGCCCTTTCTGTAGACCATTTAGAAGTCTTAAATCCTAAAGATATTGAAGCTTTAAAAGGCAGTAAAACCATGCCAGTAGCATTGCCATCTTGTTCTTATTTTATAAGTATTCCGTATACACCAGCACGTCAAATTATAGATGCAGGGCTTCCGTTAGCCTTGGCTACCGATTATAATCCTGGAACCACACCAAGCGGAAACATGAATTTTGTGGTAAGCACAGCTTGTATTAAAATGAAAATGACTCCAGAAGAAGCCATTAATGCTGCAACCATAAATGGTGCCTATGCCATGGGTGTTAGTAATATGTTTGGAAGTATTACTCGAGGTAAAAAAGCCAATGTTATGATAACCAAAGCTATACCAAGTTATAATTATTTACCTTATGCCTTTGGAGAAAACAATATTGAAACCGTTATTATTAATGGTGAAATTATTGAATAATCTTTAATGTTTGATTTGATTGTGCTTTTAACCTGAGAAATTAGCGATTGTAACTCTTCAAGTTTAAAGAGTTTTTAAACTAAAAAAAGAGGTAAACTTAAAAGTTTCATTTTCGTCAACTTGAACTTGATTCAGGTTCTCACATATTTGGTTATTTATGTGAATAAATTCTGAAATACATTCAGAATGATAACTTTGTAAAGTTTTAAACAAAAAAATCCCAAATAACTTAAAGTTATTCGGGATTTATATTTTAGGTAATATAATTTTTACTTCAGCGTAAACTCTGTAGTAGATACTAAATCTTTAGAGTTAAATACGTTTACCATATAACGTCCTTCTTCAAAACGATCTTCGCCTTTAGACGCTACAAATTCACAAACATTTAAACTCGCATTTTCGTAGTTAAAACGACTAACCACACTATAGTTTAATGATTTTTCTCCAAAAACAACCTGCTCATTTGCACCTAACACATTGTTTTTAGGATCGATTACTTGAATATATAATTCTTGATCTCCTTCCTGTACTAAATTGTTTTTAGCAACAGTAAAACAAACTCTAAGTTTATCGGCACGTCTAGCACGTTCTGTTGGTATTAATTTTCCTGAGCTTCGTTCTATCACCCCAAAACCTTTTAGCCCCACAGTAGATAAAACTGCTGCATTTTCAACAACTTCTGCTAATGCCGTGTTTTGTACTAATAAAGAATCTGTAAACATATTACGTTGCTCTAAATGAACACGTGTACTATCTAAAGAAGTGGCTAATAAATTATTTTCAACTTTTAACTTATCGTTTTCAGCCAATAAGACATCCATCTCCTTTTGTAAACTCACATATTTTTGCTTGTATTTCCACAAACTTTTTATGTTGTTTTCAGAAATTTGAAGCGAATCTATTAATCCTTGAATACGCGTTCTAGCTTCTATTAAATTTGCATTAGCAATATCGTTCTCGCTAATGGCAACATCGTATTGTTTTGCCATATTACTTAAATCGGTCATTACTAATTGCTTCTCTTCTTTTAATTGTGCTTCGGTTTCACGTTTCGTTTTCATAAGATCGAAAGTGTAAAATGCAGTCGCTAAGAACAGTACGACAGCAATACCTAATGCTATTTTTAATCCGTTATTTGATTTACTTTCTTCCATAATTTAATTTAAGTTTTAAGATTCTAATTGGTTAAGTTATTATTTGGTTTTTATTCAGCTAATATTATTAAAATTCTGTTCATAAAACAAAAAAACATGTATTTTTAAATTTTATAAACCCTTTTATTAATGGATAAACTTGTCGTTTTTAATAATTCCGATCTTTCAAAATTTTTAAACATTCGTCCCTTCGAATCTAAATTTGGAGAACATATAAATTTACTCCCACCCGACTGTAATATATACGAATATATAGAAACTTTAGATGTCGAATACGTTTTAGTAGGCTTACCAGAAGACGTAGGAGTTTTCGCTAACCTAGGTGACTGTGGGGCTTCAACAACTTGGGAAACTACCTTAAAATATATTTTAAACATTCAGAAAAATGAGTTTACACAGCCAGAAAAAGTCTTAATACTAGGGCATTTAGACTTTGAAAAAGAACTAAAAAAAATACAAACGCTAGATAGAACAATTGAAAAAGAGCTAGCCAAAGCTCGAAAGTTAGTATCTAAAATAGATAAACATGTTACGCATTTGGTTTATACGCTGATAAAAGCTGGTAAAAAACCTATTCTAATTGGTGGAGGCCATAACAATGCTTATGGTAACATTAAAGGTGCTGCCCTAGCATTAAATGATTCTATAAACGCTATTAATTTTGATGCCCATACGCATTTTAGAGCCGAAGAAGGTAGACATAGTGGAAACAGTTTTACCTATGCCTTTACCGAAGGTTTTCTGAATCAGTATTATATGTTTGGTTTACACGAAAGCTATATCTCGAATAGCATTTTAAAAACCATTAACAAATTAAATAATGTAAACTACAGCACCTATGAAGATATAGAAGTAAAAAATAAATCGTCTTTTAAAAAAGAATTACAAAAGGCATTAGCATTAATAGAAAACAAGCCTTTTGGTTTAGAAATTGACTGCGATGCTATAGAAAACATCAACTGTAGCGCAATGTCGCCAGGAGGTTTCAACTTAAAAAGAGCTAGACAGTTTGTTCATTATTTTGGAAAACAAAATCATGCAACCTATTTACATATTTGCGAAGCCGTTCCAAATGAAAGCAATGAGACTCAAATTGGCATGCTCATCGCCTATTTAATTTCAGATTTCATTCAGGCAAACTCAAAATAAAACCATATATTAAATCACTATTAATCAAATAAACAACACATGAAAAAATTACATATTTACGCGCTTCTTTGTTTATCGATGGCCCTATTTAGCTTTAAACCGGTTGCAAATACCAAAGCCTTAGAATCTACTATATGGCATGATATAAAAGATACGGATACCAAAATCATCCCTATTTCTCATGCTACTTTTATTTTAGAAGTTAAACATATTACCATTTATGTGGATCCCGTTGGAGGCGCAGAATCCTTTAAAGACAAAAAAGAACCAAATCTTATATTAATTACCGATATCCATGGCGATCATTTTAATTTGGAAACTTTAGAAGCTGTTGCTAAACATCATACAGCTATTATTACCACACAAGCTGTAGCCGATAAATTATCGAAAACATTAAGAGACCAAACTTTTGTGTTAAATAATGGTGAATCTAGAACTTATGATCATTTAAAAATTGAAGCCATACCTATGTATAATTTACGTCCAGAAGCCCTTAAATACCATACCAAAGGCCGCGGAAATGGATATGTTATAAACAATCATGGCGAACGTATTTATATTTCTGGAGATACCGAAGACATTCCAGAAATGCGAAATTTAAAAGATATTGATATTGCTTTAGTTTGTATGAATTTACCATACACTATGCCTGTTGATAAAGCAGCAGAGGCCATTTTAGACTTTAAACCTAAAGAAGTTATTCCTTATCATTACAGAGGCACCGATGGGTATAGCGATGTTAATTCATTTAAGGCCTTAGTTAATGCTAAAGATCCCAAGATTAAAGTCACACTACTTGATTGGTATTCAAAAAATTAACTCATTTTATTTTTAAAATATTGAATAAATAATTTATATTTGGTTAGCTATTAATCAAACCCCAAACTCAAATTATAATGTCAATACCAACCTATAGTTCATTTTCAAACCTAGCAGCCGCCCCACTTTTAGTAGGAAAACAATTTGTAATCGGCTTATCTATAACCTTTTTATTTTTCTTTGTTTTACTCATTTTTGTAATCAGGAAAACCTATAAATTAAAAGCCGAAAACGAACGCTTAGCGAATTTAAATATCGACATTGACGAGGACAAAAAAGAGTATCAAGATTTTACAGAAGGCCACTTATATACCAAAGAGTAAAAGCCTTCAAAATTATAAATAGTACAACAAAAAACAGCCTGCAAATGCAGGCTGTTTTTTGTTGTATATTATCTTAATAACTTAGCGTACTAACTTTTTATACTTAATACGTTTTGGCATTAAATCTCCACCTAAACGTTTCTTCTTATTCTCTTCGTATTCACTAAAACTTCCTTCAAAGAAATACACTTGGCTATCTCCTTCAAAAGCAAGTATGTGTGTACAAATTCTATCTAAGAACCATCTGTCGTGACTAATAACTACGGCACAACCTGCAAAGTTCTCCAAACCTTCTTCTAAAGCTCGTAATGTGTTCACATCTAAGTCATTAGTAGGTTCATCTAAAAGTAATACATTACCTTCCTCTTTAAGCGTCATAGCTAAATGTAAACGGTTACGTTCTCCTCCAGAAAGTAATTTCACCTTTTTATTTTGCTCTCCTCCAGAGAAATTAAAACGACTTAAATAGGCACGGGAATTTACTTCCTTTCCGCCCATTAAAATCAACTCTTGCTCGTCGCTAAAGTTTTGCCAAATCGTTTTTTCTGGATCTATATTCGAGTGACTTTGGTCTACATAAGCAATCTTTGCTGTATCTCCTACTTCAAACGTTCCTTTATCTGGTTCTTGCTCGCCCATAATCATTCTGAAAATGGTAGTTTTACCAGCTCCATTCGGACCAATAATCCCAACAATTCCAGCCTGTGGTAAATTGAAGTTTAAATCTTCGTATAATAATTTATCGTCGAAACCTTTACTAATACCTTTTGCCTCGATAACATTGGTTCCTAAACGCGGACCGTTAGGAATGTAAATTTCTAATTTTTCGTCAAGTTGTTTTTGGTCCTGACTCATTAATTTATCGTAGTTCTTTAAACGCGCCTTTTGCTTAGTTTGGCGTCCTTTAGCACCTTGACGTACCCAATCTAACTCACGCTCTAATGTTTTCTGGCGTTTAGAAGCTGTTTTACTTTCTTGTGCTAATCGTTTCGATTTTTGATCTAACCAAGACGAGTAATTTCCTTTCCAAGGAATACCTTCCCCTCGATCAAGTTCTAAAATCCAGCCCGCTACATTATCTAAAAAGTATCTATCGTGCGTTACGGCAATCACCGTCCCTTTATATTGCGCTAAATGTTGTTCTAACCAATGTACAGACTCTGCATCTAAGTGGTTGGTAGGCTCATCTAAAAGTAACACATCTGGTTCTTTCAATAAAAGTCTACACAAAGCCACACGACGACGTTCCCCCCCAGAAAGTACACTAATTTTCTTATCGCCATCTGGTGTACGTAGGGCATCCATAGCGATTTCTAACTTGGTATCAAGTTCCCACGCATTGGCAGCATCAATTTGGTCTTGCAACTCGGCCTGACGAGCCATTAATTTATCCATTTTGTCCGGATCAGAATATACTTCCTCTAAACCAAACATATCGTTAATCTTATTGTATTCGTCAAGTATTGCTACGGTTTCTGCAGCACCTTCACGAACAATTTCCATTACCGTTTTATCCTCATCTAATTGCGGCTCTTGTTCTAAATATCCTACAGAATAGTCTTGTAGAAAAGTCACATCACCTTGATAATTTTTATCAATTCCCGCAATAATTTTCAATAAAGTCGATTTTCCAGAACCATTAAGACCTAAAATCCCAATTTTGGCTCCGTAGAAAAAACTTAAATAAATATTCTTTAAAACCGGTGTATTGGCACCAGGAAATGTCTTGGTTAAACCAGACATTGAAAAAATAACTTTTTTATCGTCACTCATAATTATACTCTACCTTTTAATGCGTTAAAAACCCAAGCAATAGCAAAAAAACCAATACCAACCGAGGCAAATCCCCAACCTGCCACATCGTTATATCTAAACGCACCAAGTGCGATTAACCCCAATCCTACTACAATCATAATGGTTGTTGCCCAAGCTAAAACCGTATTTTTATTCATTGCCATAATATAAATTCTAATTTTTTAGGGCGCATAGTTTTTATCTAAAAAGCTAAAAACCACCAGGCTATCCGTTATATCTTTTTGTATTGTATCCAATAAAAAAAGGATGCCACTTCTATCCTTTGCGCAAATTCAGATGCAAATATCGTGTTTTTAGAAGTAAAACTAAAGTTTATAAATGATTAAATTAACAACTTCATTAAAGAAAAAGCATCCTTTATTATACATTTCTTAATTATTAGAATCTAATATTCTCATTTTCATCAATTTTATTAAATTTTCATAGTTAAAAAGTTAATAAACAAAGCACCATATTTCCATTAAAAACACAGATTCAACATGTTGTTTTACAACACAATACAACTCATAATTTCATTTTGTTTAATACTTTTCTTAATTATGCCATTAGCTCATGTAATCTCTCTACTTTTGCGTTTTCATTTAAAAACTTAAAACCTTAGTTACTAGTTCATGAATAAAGCCTTATTATCTTTAGCCATAGGTGGATTTGGTATTGGTTTAACCGAATTCGTTATTATGGGAATTTTACCAGAAATTGCCACAGCTTTCGACATTAGTATTCCAAAAGCAGGACATTTTATTTCTGCTTATGCTTTAGGCGTTGTAATTGGTGCGCCTATTTTAACGAGCCTAGGAAGCAAATGGCCAGCCCATAAAGTATTACTGCTTTTAATGTTATGGTTTACTGTATTTAATACCCTCTCTGCTTTTGCCACTGGTTATCATTCGTTTTTAATCTTACGCTTTTTATCGGGGTTACCTCACGGTGCTTTTTTTGGAATAGGTGCTGTAGTGGCTGGTAAACTATCTAAACCTGGTAAAGCCGCACAAGGGATTGCTATTATGTTTAGCGGACTAACATTTGCGAATCTTCTTGGCGTTCCTCTAGGTACTTATCTAGGAAAACATTTTAGTTGGAACATTTCGTTCCTGTTAGTAGGTTTTGTTGGTGTATTAGTGGTATTAAGTATAAAATTATGGATGCCTAGTTTAAAACAGTCCTCTGAAAATAAATTCTTCGAAGAATTAAAAATATTTAAACGCTTAGAACTTTGGCTTATTATCCTTTTAACCACCATTGGTACTGGAGGTTTCTTTGCTTGGTATAGCTATATTTCGCCTTTAATTACCGATGTTGCTGGACACCCAACCGAAATGGTTTCGATTGCCATGATTTTAGCCGGATTGGGTATGGTAATTGGTAATTTTATGGGGGCCAAATTAGCAGAAAAATTCACTCCAATTTACGCCATTATTATCACCCTAAGTTGTATGGTAATCTGTCTTGCATTAAACACTATCCTTGCCTCCGATAAGGTTATGGTTTTAGTAATGACTTTTATTATTGGTGCGGTAACCTTTTGTTTATCTACCCCAATACAGGTGGCTATAATAAACGCTTCTAAAGGCTCTGAAACCTTAGGGTCTTCTCTAAATCAAAGTGCCTTTAATATCGGAAACGCCTCAGGGGCTTATTTTGCAGGACTTCCAATTGCCATGGGATACGGGTATACATCGGCAGATTGGGTTGGTGCCGCTATGGCATCTATTGGTGTTTTAATTGCTATCGGTATTATTATGTTAAGAAAGCATCATAAAAAACAAGCCGTTCTTGAGGCCTAATTTGAAATAAAAAAAACCACAAATTAGAACCTAAATATCTAATTTGTGGTTTGCTTCTAGGCAACAGCTAATATTATGAATTCTCGCCGGTTAATTTCACCCATTCCTCATAGGTAATAATACCTAATTCTGGTTTTGGTGTGCCTTCTAAAATGGCAATAAATTCTAAACAATGGCCATCTGGATCGTTGAAATAAATAGCTACGGCCGGCATCCATGAAAAAACCATAGGCCTATTGGTACCATCTTTTAAAAAATTGTAAGGTTTTAAATCCCGTGCTTTTAAAAATTCAACCGATTTGTGCAACACATCTTCTTTGTCGCAACGAAATGCAAAATGCATGTTTACAATTTCAGATTTTGGTTTTTCCCAAAGTCCTAACATATATTCTTGAGGTTTTCCAACCCAAAAAAATGCAATACGACGCTCATCATTATAACCACATTTTTCTAGGCCCAGCACATTCTGATAAAACTCTACTGATCGTTCTAAATTTTCAACATGGATATGAGTTTCATAAAGTCCTTTTATCATAAGCTTGGTAAATTAAATCAGTTTCATTTTACAATTTGTATTGTAAAGATCGATTTACACTTAAAACCTAAACAATACCTATTTTAACTTATACACATACGAAACTCTCATGTAAATTTAGAATATCGACTTTACACAAAATACATTCCTTACTTTATTTTGAATACGCTCCAGACGAATAAGTCAGTTCATAACTATGTGTATATATTTCGAAAACAATTCCAAACGGATCCTCTACATAACACATTTTAAAAGGCTTATCCTCGGGATAATAAGATCTAATAGGCATACGTTGTTTCCCTCCATAAGAGACTATTTTTTCAATAAGGTCCTCAATATTTGGGTCCTGCACACAAAAATGAAATAAACCTGTATTAAAAGGATTAAATTCTGGAGCTTCTTTAATTCCATTCGGAAACGAAAATAACTCAATTCCAACACCATCTGAAGTTGCTAAATGCGCAATTTCAAAATCGGTCCAATCCTCTCCAAAAACGTCAATACACATTTGCCCTATGGCCGTATCTTTTTCCTTTTTAACCGTAGAAGGTTCCATTATTACATACCACCCCATAACTTCTGAGTAGAATTTTACGGCGTCTTTAATATTTGGAACAGTGATTCCGATATGTGAAAATGCTTTTGGATAATTTTTTTTAGTTGTCATATCTTATGTTTTAGTTTACAAAATTACGCTATATTTGCCTAAAAGGCAATAACTTACCAAAAAGTAGTATAGTTACCTAAACGAGTAATTTATTGATATTCAATTATATACAATTTAAAAATGAATAAGGATATTACATGTCCGTTACATTATACCATGAATTTAATTGGGACAAAATGGAAACCTTTAATATTATTTCATCTATTAGATGGTGATTTACGTTCGGGAATATTACAAAAGCAAATTCCTGAAATTTCAAACAAAATGTTTACGCAAACTGTTAGAGATCTAGAACAAGACGGACTTATTTCTAGAACGGTTTATCCCGTTGTTCCTCCTAAAGTAGAATATGGCTTAACGAAACGCGGCAAATCGCTTGAAGGCATATTGCGAAGTTTAGATGCTTGGGGATTGAAAGATTGTCAGCACAATTCTTAATTTTTAAAAATGATTTTTAACTGGTTTCCAGAATCTAGTGTGACCTATTATTCAATATTCATACATTAAAACACCATCGGGACTTCAATAAACAACATACTTGAATCGGCCTGGGCTTCAACTTTAAACTGTTTGGTTTCACTTATCCCTATTGCATCACGAGTTTCTAATACATCATCAGAAATTTTTAGTTTTCCATGAATAAGCATAACATAAACGCCATGGTTTTCACTTTTTAGCGAATAGGAAAACTCCCGATCTTTATCTAAATCAAGTATTGACAATTTAGCATCCTGATGAATTTTTAATGTCCCGTCTAAATCTTCTTCGATAGATGAAACTAGCGTTTGTAATTTGTTTTGTCGCGCTTTAGCATCGAATGTTTTCTGATCGTATCTAGGTTCTACATTTTGCTTATTCGGTATAATCCAAATCTGAAACAGGCTTAAATACTCGTCTTGAGATCCATTAATTTCGGAATGCTGAATCCCTTTCCCTGCCGACATGACTTGCACTTCTCCTGGCATAACCGATTCCCATGAATTATGCATGGAATCTCTATGTTTTAAAACACCTTTTAATGGAATGGTAATGATTTCCATATTATCATGCGGATGTGTTCCAAACCCCATTTTCGGTTCTAGAACATCATCATTTAGCACACGTAATGCGCCAAAATGCATCCGGTCTCTATTCTGGTAACTTGCAAAACTAAAAGAATGATTAGCCTGTAACCAACCGTGATTAGCGAATCCTCTTGTATTTGCTTTATGAACTATTGTTTTCATATCTATTTTCTTTTTAATTCTAATTACCTTGTCCTTGTTATCTTATTTTATCTAACAAATCACTTAATTGTTTAGCTTCTGTTTCGGTTAAATTCTTGAGTAAATCTTCATCAAAATCAACTGCAATAGCTTTTAGCAATTTTTTCCCAGCTTTTGTAATTTCTATATGTACCACACGTCTGTCTGCAGGACAAGCAATCCGTACTATTAACCCTTTAGCACATAATTTATCCATAAGCCGTGTTGCATTGGGTGCACGATCTATCATCCTATCTTTAATAGTTTGCACTTTAAGCGCTTGGTTTGCACCATTTAAAATACGTAAGATATTGTACTGCTGTGGCGAAATTCCGAAGGGTTTAAAAAATTCATTTTGTAAACTTGTAATCCAATTCGATGTGTATAAAATATTAATTAAAGCCTTTACCTTATTATTTTTAAACCGCGACGTTAAGTCGGTTGAAAGATCTCCCATAACTACTGCTTTAAAATATCCTTATATTCGGTTTTCTTCTTAAAAACTGCCTGAGCATACGAACAAAGTGGGGTAACCGAAAAATTTTTTTCTCGTGCAAATACTACCAAAGAATCGATTAATCTATACCCTATTCCTTGTCCTTTTAAACTCGAATCCACCTCGGTATGATCTATGATAAGATGATCTGGTTCTTTACAATGATATGTCATTTTCGCGACAGATATTCCAGATGCATCTTCTAGATAAAACTGACCTTCCGTACCCGAATCTTTATGTTTTATTTCCATAATTACAGCGCTTTTTCTAATGATTCCACTGCCTTTCTTAATTCCGAATTCAAGGTTTCATCTATAATTTTTCCGTCTTTAAAATGTGTTCCGAAAGATGGCAACGAAAATGTTTCAATGATATTTCCACCTTGAAAAGGAAATCGTTTTTCTGCAATTTCTAAAACTGAACGCCCTCCTCTAGCTCCAGGAGAAGTAGCCATAAGCAACATAGGTTTATTATGCCATAATTTGCTTTCTATTCTCGACATCCAATCAAATAAATTTTTAAATACCGTCGTATAAGCGCCATTATGCTCTGCCAAAGACAATATTATACCATCTGAAGATTTTATATGATTTAAAAATGTTTGTGCATGTTCTGGAAACCCGTGTTCTTTTTCTAAATCTACTCCAAAAATAGGAAGCGGAAAATTGTTTAAATCTAAAACAGTGACCTTCGCGTCTTGTATAAAACTTGCCGCATATTCTGCCAATTGTTTGTTTATCGACACTTTACTATTACTTCCTGCAAAAACTATTATTTCTTTCATATGTATATCATTTAACTGTTGTATATACAAATGTAGTGAAATTTTATTTAGTTTCCAAGGAATATATTTCCATGTAATAAACTATCATAATCATAAATTTGGCTTTACTTTTTTGAAACTTTCGTACTTTAGCGTTAAAATCTTTTTACATGGATATCAACTTCAATAAAAACGAAGATCATAATAAATTATTAGTATCAGACTTAAGAAGTCGTTTTGCCAAAGTCAGTCTTGGTGGCGGACCAAAGCGGATAGAGAAACTTCATAGTAAAGGAAAGCTAACGGCTAGAGAACGTATAGATTATTTGTTAGATCCAAAATCTAAAAGTATAGAAATTGGAGCCTTCGCTGGAGAAGATATGTACCCTGAACATGGCGGTTGCCCTTCTGGAGGCGTCGTAGTAAAAATAGGTTATATAAAAGGAAAGCAATGTATTGTTGTTGCCAATGATGCCACGGTTAAGGCTGGTGCTTGGTTTCCAATAACTGGAAAGAAAAACTTACGAGCCCAAGAAATTTCTATAGAAAACCGTTTGCCTATTATTTATTTAGTGGATAGTGCAGGTGTGTATTTACCCCTTCAAGATGAAATATTCCCAGACAAAGAACATTTCGGGCGTATATTTAGAAATAATGCGATTATGAGCAGTATGGGAATTACCCAAATCTCTGCTGTTATGGGAAGTTGTGTAGCAGGTGGTGCCTATTTGCCAATTATGAGCGACGAAGCTTTAATTGTAGATAAAACAGCGAGTATTTTCTTGGCTGGGAGTTATTTGGTTAAAGCTGCTATTGGAGAATCTATAGATAATGAAACTTTAGGTGGAGCTACAACCCATTGCGAGATTAGTGGGGTTACAGACTATAAAGCTAAGGATGATAAAGATGCCTTAGATAAAATAAAATTTATTATCGATAAAATTGGGGATTACGATAAAGCCGGTTTTAATCGTGTAGTATCCTTAAAACCAAAAGCTGAACAGAAAGATATATACGGCATTCTTCCTAAAAGTAGAGCCGATCAATACGATATGAAAGACATCATTAAACGATTAGTCGATAACTCTGAATTCGAAGAATATAAAGAAGGTTACGGCAAAACAATTATTACTGCCTACGCTAGAATTGACGGTTGGGCCGTTGGTATTGTTGCGAATCAACGTCAGTTAGTAAAAACAAAAAAAGGAGAAATGCAGTTTGGAGGTGTTATTTATAACGATAGCGCCGACAAAGCCACGCGGTTTATAGCAAATTGTAATCAGAAAAAAATTCCTTTAGTGTTCTTACAAGATGTTACCGGTTTTATGGTAGGATCTAAATCTGAGCACGGCGGAATTATAAAAGATGGTGCTAAAATGGTTAATGCAGTAAGTAACTCGGTGGTACCAAAATTTACCATAATTATTGGAAATAGTTACGGTGCTGGAAATTATGCCATGTGTGGTAAGGCTTACGACCCGAGGTTAATTGTAGCTTGGCCAAGTGCCGAACTGGCTGTAATGAGCGGAAATTCTGCCGCCAAAGTCTTATTACAAATAGAAACAGCCTCTTTAAAAGCGAAAGGCGAAATTATAACTCCGGAAAAAGAAGAAGAACTATTTAATAAAATAAAATCACGTTACGACAAGCAAGTTTCCCCATACTATGCTGCCTCTAGACTATGGACCGATGGTATTATCGATCCGCTAGATACAAGAACATGGATTTCTATGGGAATTGAAGCCGCCAACCACGCTCCTATCGAAAAGAAATTTAATTTAGGAGTAATACAAGTGTAGTGCTTCGTTAGAATAGTTTGAAAACAGAATACCGTAAACAGCCATTTTAATATACCCTACTAAATATGTTTATGCAGTATTGATTGATATCGACACGCTAAAATTGAGCACTTCAAAACGACCTTAGCTTAAAATTTCTCAACATTTCAAGCAAAAGAGCCAACTGACTTCTATTAATTGTACTTCATAGTTTTGGTGTTTACTCACATCAAAATCATAAAATTAGGCCTGTGTTTAGTTCTTGTCTAGTCTAGTTTTTATTCTATCCCATACGAAGTGTGTAATATTATAGTTCAAACAAATCTTAACTATACTATGACACACAATTTCGTTTTAACAACTATTTTTTTGTTTTCCTTTTTTAGTTTACAGGCACAGGATTGGAAAGACATTCCCATTCCTGCAGATCCAGGAGAAGATAAAATTTGGGAACTACAGGAAAATGTTTCAGACGATTTTAACTACACGTTTGATGCTAGCTCAGGAAAAACAGATTTTGGAAACAATAAGTGGTATAACTTTTACCACAATGCTTGGGATGGTCCTGGGACGACCTATTGGAAATACAATCACGTTTGGGTAGATGGATCAGATTTGCTCATAACGTCTTCGCGATGGAGTCAAACAAATGAAGACTTGCCTAAAACCAATGCGCCAAACAAAATGGGTAAACCTAATGACGGTATAAACGCAGGCTGCATAACCTCTAACAACAAAGTAGTTTATCCCGTTTTTGTTGAAGCTAGCGTAAGCGTTGCCAACATTGCACTTGCTTCCGATGTTTGGCTATTGAGTCCAGACGACACTCAAGAAATTGATATTATAGAATGCTATGGTGGCGCCGATAGCAATAACGCTTTTTTTGCAAAAGATATTCATTTAAGTCATCATTCATTTATACGTAACCCATTTCAAGATTACCAACCTAGAGGCAAAAACACTTGGTACACACGAAGTGATATCACAACCTCTTGGGGTGATTATTGTTGGAATAATGGCGAAAGAAAATATGTGAATATTGGGGTAAACTGGATAAGTCCATTTCATTTTGAATATTATATTGATGGCGAATTAGTTCGCGTACTTTACGACAAAGCTTCAGCGACAAAAAGGGAGACACTTGGTATTACACCTACCCTAGTATGACCAACGGAAAGCTGGATTTTGATTCTAATGGTTACCAACCGAAAATCCATTTGCGACATCATCAAGCTATGCATTTAGCACGTTACAAAATGCTAGCAACACCTCATCAGTAAGTATAATCGATCCTTATAATTATCAAAACGGTCAAGGATTTAGTAAAGAATTAGACATTATTATAAATGTAGAATCACAAAACTGGCATGTAGACGCAGGCAGAACACCAAGCGATGCTCTACTAGACGACCCCAGCAAAAACACCATGAAGGTGGATTGGATTCGGGTTTACAAGCCTACTAATAAGTTAAGTACAGAAATACCAACGTCATCCAAGGCTATTCATATCTATCCTGTTCCGGCAAATCAAACGCTACATATTAAAAGCGAACAAAAATAGATGACATAAAAATATATAATGCTTTAGGAGTTATGGTGTATCAACAAACTACATCGACAGAATCAATCCCTCTTGATCAATTACATACTGGGGTTTATTTTATAAGCATAAACGCAAACAACAAAACAACAACTAAGCGCTTTGTTGTACAGCATTGAATATCGCAAAAACAACCTCTAACAAACTACAATATTTAACCACTCAATAGTAAATCTAGGATACTAAATTTTAATTATTCATGAAAACCGATAAACTAACTTTTCACCTATTTATGTTGTGTTTTATTTTATGCACAACAAAAATATTTGCTCAACCCAACACCACACTTGCGCTTGAAGACTCAAACCAACAGGTTATTGATTTAAGCGGCATGCGATGGCGATTTAAAATGATGGCACCAGGAGAAGGCGTAAAAAAGGCCTGCACAAATTACCAGCAGAAGACATTGAAACTCTAGTCTGGAATAACGCTAAAGTCCCTGGCGATGTGTACACCGATCTTTGGAAAGCAGGCATTATTGAAGATCCTCATTTTGGAAGAAACAGCGTAAAAGCCCAATGGGTACAACAGTACGAATGGTGGTACGCTTTACAATTTAGCGTTACCGAAGATGTAGAAAACCAATTAGTAGACCTTGTTTTTGAAGGAGTAGATTATGCCTGCGAGGTGTGGCTAAACGGTCATTATTTAGGAAAACATGAAGGGGTATTTTCTAAATTTTCTTTTGATGTTGCCGATTTTCTTCGTATCCATAAATACGATTTCCTTAAAGGCCGAAACATGCTCGTGGTTAAATTAGACACACCGCCGCAAGTAAACGCTTTTGTTGCCGGAAAAAAACACCTTGGTTTGGCGATTATTGGAGAGACATCACCCCTATTGGTATTATACGCCCTGTTAAATTAGTACGTACAGGAAAAATCCGTTTTAAAGATGTGTATGCTAACAATACCATTAATAAAGATGGATCGGCCGATGTAAATCTTGAAATTACCGTAGAAAACACCAATAAAGTTGCTAAAGAATTTTCATTTGAAGCAGCCCTTAACGGGAAAAACTTTAAAATGAAAGAACAAAAAGTAAACTTTAAGAAAACCATTCAACCGGGAACTCATAAAGTCATTCAGAAAATACATTTAAAAGAAGCAAAACTATGGTGGCCTTGGGATTTAGGCGACCAAAACCTATACACTGCAAAAATTGCGGTTAAAGATGGTAAATTAAACCAAGATATTAACGAAACCACTTTTGGTATTCGTGAAGTCACTTCTAAATGGAATCCTGGTTTTGTTAAAGATGTCGATGTTACCTTCCCGAGATCAACATATATAAACGGTAAGTTTCACTTCATCCGTTCGGCATGTTGGGGTGGTCCACCAAATATTTTTGTAGGGCGTACCGAAACAAGCGATTATAAAGAGTTAATTCGTTTGGCTAAAGAAATGAATATGAACAATATTCGAATCTTCGGATGGCATCCACCAGAAGTTCCAGAATTTTACCAATACTGTGATGAAATGGGTATGACCGTTTGGCAAGACATGATTCCTTTAGGAACTGGAAATATTCCTTCAGACGAAAAGAACCTAGCAGAAATCTTTAACGAAGGTGTTAAAGTGGTTGTAGAACGCAGAAATCATCCGTCGTTAATTATGATGGAAGGTGGTGAAGAAATGATGTTCCGTACCCGTGACCCTAAATTTGGTCGTGAATTCTTAGAGCGTTTAGGCGATTCACTTCAAGCTTATGTCGATTTACCATATGTGCCAGATTCTCCTATGACCGATCATGTTGGGCAACAAGCAGGTTTCAAACCTAAAGAAGCCGTTCATGCCTTACGTTACTTTTACGATATGGGTAAATGGTTGCACGAAGATTGGTACCAAACCAAAGCAGACGGCTACCCTATTGTTCCAGAATTTGCAATTACCTCGGTGCCTTCCGTAGAAAGTTTAAAGAAATTTATTCCTGAAGAAGAATTATGGACTCCTGGTTTAAGTTGGGGACACCATTGGGCAGATTTAACCCGTTTACGCATGCAAAACTGGGATGTTTTTGGTAGTGAAATGAAAGGTTCTTTAGAAGAATTTGTAAATGCTACTCAAGATGCACAAGGGATTATTTTCCAAAACGGCATTGAGCATTTCCGTCGTGATAAACCAAGTTTAAGTGGTATTGCCCTTTGTCATTATATTACTTACGGACCAGACATGAAATGGGCTATTGTCGATAATTACAGAAAACCTAAAAACTCATACTACTTTGTTCAAAAAGCGTATCAGCCGCTTTTAGTGAATTTTGAATTTAAAAAACGCCGTTGGGATACTAAAGAGCCTTTTGTTGGAAATATTTGGGTGATTAATGATTACTATAAATCATACAAAGATTGTACGGTGAAGTTTGAAATGAAAGACGACTCTGGAAAAGTGATTGCTAACAAAACCTTCTCCATTGACAAGATTGAAGAAAACAGTGCGAAATCATTCTTCCCGATTAATGAAAAGGTATTAAAATCGGTGAAATCTAAGTTTTTTGTGAACCTAGAATTAACAGATAAAAGCGGAAAAGTCATCTCTAAAAACGATTATTTCTTCCTAATTGGCGATCAAAAAGAGGCCACAAAACATTTTAACGCTTGGAAAGATGAACGTTTGAAAAATGAAAACGAAAATGGCGGATATGGTTCATACTACCACTTCTTCAAAGATTTTACAGGAGAAGACGGACAACGTTACGAGAGTGAAACACAAATTCCAAGAGCATCAGGATTTTAAACAACAACTAACTATTATTACTAATTGCAGAGACTGTCTAAAAACAGCACCCAAATCGAAACAACTACTTATTAACTACCAATAAATTGGGTTTTTAGATGGTCTCTTTTTTACTAGACTACGAATTATGTCAGAAAAACATATAAAATTAAAAGGAATAACCTGGGACCACAGTCGTGGTTTCACATCGGCCGTTGCTACAGCACAACGTTTCCATGAGTTAAATCCGAATATAGAAATCACCTGGGAAAAACGTTCGTTACAAGCTTTTGCAGACGAACCGATTGATGCCCTAGCAAAACGTTATGATTTACTAATTATAGATCATCCATGGGCAGGTTTTGCAGCCCGAACAGGGGTTATCATTCCGTTAAATGAACATTTACCGAAATCATTTTTAGACGATCAGGCTGCGAATTCGGTTGGGAAATCACACGAAAGTTATTGTTTTGATGGCTACCAAAGTGCTTTAGCCATCGATGCAGCAACGCCCGTGGCAGCAAGCAGACCAGATTTATTAAACAAACTCGGAAAAACGCTACCAAAAACTTGGGCCGATTTAATCGCCTTAGCAAAGGACGGTTTGGTTGCTATTCCTGGGATTCCGCAGGATACGCTAATGAGTTTTTATATGATTTGTTGCACGCTTGGAGAAGATGTAGCCCTAACAAAAGACTATTTTGTTTCGGAAGACATCGGGCTAAAAGCCTTAGATATTTTAAGAGATTTAGGTCAGTATCTGGATGCTTCTTGCTACGACATGAACCCCATTAAGGTTTACGAAGCCATGACACGCAGCGATAAATTTGCCTACTCCCCTTTTGCTTACGGCTACACCAACTACTCAAAACGCGGTTATGCCAATCATATTTTAAAATTCCATGATACCGTTACTCTAGAAGGTCAGCATTTAATTACCACTTTAGGTGGAACAGGTTTAGCTATTTCATCAAATTCAAAACATAAAGAAACCGCTTTGGCTTACGCCGAATATGTAGCGTCGCCTAAAACCCAAAAAACCGTGTTCTTTGATTATGGCGGGCAACCAGGACACCGAGAAGCTTGGTTAGATACCACGAATAATTTCAATGCTTTAGATTATTTTAAAGACACGCTACCCACTTTAGATAGAGCTTTTTTAAGACCACGTTACCACGGACACATGTATTTTCAGGATAACGCAGGGGCTCCAATTCGTGAGTTTATGAAAAACGGCGGCCATGCCAAAATCCTTTTAGACAGCTTGAATAATTTGTATCTTGAATCTTTAAAGAAAACAACCTAATCATTTATAAATGTTACCATTAGAAGGCATTACCGTATTAGAGTTTGCGCAATTCATGGCAGGGCCATCGGCTGGATTAAAAATGGCCGATTTAGGTGCTCGTGTGATTAAAATTGAACGCCCAGGTTCTGGTGAAGCGGGCCGACAAATTGCGCTTAAAAATATTTTTATTGATGAAAGCTCTATGGTGTTTCATACGGCCAATCGAAATAAACAATCGTATGCAGCCAATTTAAAAGACCCAGACGATTTAGAAAAGGTTAAAAAACTCATTGCGCAGGCCGATGTAATGACCCATAATTTCCGACCAGGCGTTATGGAAAAAATTGGTTTAGATTATGAAACTGTAGCTGCCATAAATCCTAAAATGGTGTACGGTGTGGTTTCTGGATATGGTCCCGTTGGGCCTTGGGCTACCAAACCTGGCCAAGATTTACTTATTCAGTCCTTGTCGGGATTTGTTAATTTATCAGGAAACGAAGCCGATGAACCCACAGCTACCGGGCTAGCCACTTCTGATATTTTTACAGGGGTACATTTAGTTCAAGGTATTTTGGCTGCACTTATTGCTAGAAACCGCACTGGTAAGGGATCAAAAGTTGAAGTCAGTTTATTGGAGTCGACTTTAGACATCCAATTTGAATTGTTAACTACTTTCCTGAATGATGGCGAAACGCTACCAAAAAGAGCAAAAAAAGGTAATGCCCATGTGTATTTAGAGGCGCCTTATGGCATTTATCAAACCAAAGATGGCTACATAAGTATTGCGTTAACACCTTTAGATGCTTTGGCAAAAGCGATGGATTTGCAACTTCCTGATGCTTTTCAAAATCCGAAAATATGGTATGAAAAACGTGATGACATCATGGCCTTTTTACAAGAACATCTCATTAAAGAAACCTCAGCACATTGGTTATCTATTTTTGAAGCTTTAGACTTTAGAGTTTCAGAAGTATTTGATTATAAAACATTATTAAATCATGAAGGCTACAAAATCCTTCAAATGGATCAAGAGGTTGAAACTTCCGATGGTATTTCAATGAAAACCACACGCTGCCCCATCCGAATAGACGGCAACCGCATTTTCAATAAAAAATCGGCACCAAAAGTGGGTGAAGATAATGCCTTAATAGATAAAGAATTTAATCTAAGTTAATCATGAAAAAACCATTAGAAGGCATTTTAGTTGTAGACTTTAGTCAGTATTTATCTGGCCCTTCAGCGAGTTTAAGATTGGCTGATTTAGGTGCTAGAGTCATTAAAATTGAAAAACCCGAAACGGGAGATTTAGGTCGTGGTTTGTATTTTTCAAATGTGGTGATGAACGGCGCTTCATCCATGTTTCATGCCATCAACAGAAATAAACAAAGTTATGCGGCTAATATGAAAGCAGAAGACGAACGTGAAAAAGTCTATCAATTAATCCGCAAGGCCGATGTTTTAATTCATAATTTCAGACCAGGCGTTGTAGATAAACTAGGCATTGACTTTGAAACCATAAAATCTATAAATCCTAAAATCGTTTATGCTGAATTATCAGGTTATGGCAAAGAAGGCGTTTGGAAAGACAAACCAGGATTGGACTTATTATTGCAATCCCTTTCAGGTTTAACACAACTAAACGGAAACGATGGCGCAGGCCCTATCCCTATTGGATTGGCCGTAGTTGATATTTTATCTGGCGCCCATTTAGCACAAGGTATTTTAGCTTGTTTGTACAGAAAAGAAACCACGGGTGAAGGCGGTCGCGTGGAAGTAAGCATGCTGGAATCGGCCTTAGAATACCAGTTTGAATCCATTACCTGTTACTTTAGAGACGGCGGGCAACCAACCATCCGACCAAAAAGCAATTCGGCACATGCCTATTTAGGCGCACCTTACGGAGTTTACGCGACTAAAAATGGCGCTATTGCTTTGGCCATGGGATCTATTCCTTTTATTGGCGGTTTAATAGGCTGTGAAGCTTTATCAAAATATGAAACGCCCGAAAGTTGGTTTAATCAAAGGGATGAAATTAAAGACATCCTTGCCAAACACCTAGCTACAAAAGACACGAAAGCGTGGTTAGCAGTTTTAGAACCGGCCGATATTTGGTGTGCGGAAATCATGAATTGGAAAACACTCATGGATCAAGACGCCTTTAAAATTTTAGAGATGATCCAGGATGTTAACATGGCCGACGGCTACAGTTATAAAACGACACGTTGCCCGATTCAAATTAATGGTACCTGGTTAACCTCAGAAATTGGCAGCCCCGTTTTAGGCGAACACAATGAGAAAATCAATAATGAACTAGCATCGTAATAACTGAATTTTATGAGTGATTTATCAACCAACTTACTAATCAAAAAAGAAGCAGGCGTGGCTACCATTAGCTTAAACAGGCCTAAAGCGAATAGTTACTACAAAGACTTTTTAGATTTAATTAGTCAAGCTGTAAAGGAAGCTAGCGCAGACGATGCTATCAAAGTTATTTTAATCAATAGCACTTCCGAAAAGTTTTTCTGTGCTGGAGCTGATATTAAAATCTTCAGTAGCAATACCACCGAACAAAATGCCGAGATGGTTAGAGCCGCACGCGAAGTTTCCGAAGCCATTACCTCAAGCAGTAAAATTGTTATTGCAGCAGTTAGCGGTCATGTTTTAGGCGGCGGATTAGAAATGATTATGGCTTGCGACATCCGTCTTGCTTCCGAAGGCAACTATTTGATTGGCTTACCCGAAGTGAAATTAGGCTTAATGCCTGGAAACGGCGGCACACCAAGACTAATCGATTTAATTGGAGCAAGCAGAGCCATGGAATTGTTGGTAACCGGAAATATCATATCACCACAAAAAGCTTATGATTATGGCCTATTTAATCAATTATACCCTGCGGATGCTTTTGAATTAAGCGTAACAAATTATGTGAAAGATTTAGCGCAAGGCGCAGGACAAGCCATGGCGGCCATCAAACATTATGTGCAAAAACATAAAGGCATGAACTTACAAGAATCGTTAGATTACGAAACCACATCGGTTAACACCTTGTACGATACGCATGATGCTAAAGAAGGTTTTTTAGCCTTTGTAGAAAAGCGTACACCAAAATTTAATTAACTAATAAAACATACTAATAATGGCAAAAGAAATTAAACATTACCCCTGTTTCATCAATGGTGAGTGGTTAGATTCCTCAAAAAGAGCACTTATTGAAGTAGAAAACCCTGCTAACAATGACGTTTTTGCAACGGTTACCGCATGTACCAAAGAAGATGTACAATATGCCTTAGAAACTTCAGAAAAAGCGCAATTTGGATGGCAATTAACACCTGCTCAAACTAGAGCCAATTACATTTATGCTATTTGCGATCGTTTGAAAGCGGAACGGGAACATTTCGCCAAATTATTAGTTATGGAGCAAGGAAAAACCTATACTGAAGCGCTTGGTGAAGTTGATGACACGATTCGCTATATGACCTATTCCGCGGAAGCAGGACGACGCATTCAAGGGGCCATTTTCCCAACTGAAAATGCCAATGAGCGTTTGGAAATCCATAAAGTTCCCTACGGCGTTACCGTGGCATTGTGTGCCTTTAATTATCCTTTAGCTTTAATCGGACGAAAATTAGGTCCGGCTTTGGTTACAGGAAACACCATTATTTTAAAACCACATGAATTAACACCTGTTACCGCTTCAGAATTTTGCCGATTGGTAGAAGACGCAGGCCTTCCTAAAGGCGTTGTTAATATGGTAGCGACACAAAATGCACAAACCGCTTCTTTATTAGTTGAAAGTCCGATTACCAAATTAATCAGTTTAACCGGAAGCACCAATGCGGGACGCGCTATGTATCGCGCTGCTGCGGATAACATTACAGGTTTAATCTTAGAATTAGGTGGTAAAGCACCATTTATTGTTTTAGATGATGCGGATATCGATAAGGCTGTTGAAGCTGCTGCCATTTCTAGATATGCCAACTGCGGACAAGTATGTATTTGCAATGAAATGGTGATGGTCGACGAAAAAACAGCTGATGAATTTACCGAAAAACTCATTAAACGTGTGGCACAGATTAAAACCGGTAATCCTTTTGATGCTTCGGTAAATATGGGTCCCAATGTAAGTTCGCAAGGTTTAGCACGCGTGCAAGATTTAGTAAATCAAGATATTGCCAATGGCGCCGAACTGGTTATGGGAGGCGGCCGACCAGATGGTACTGAATTTGAAAAAGGCAACTGGTTTGCTCCAACCATTCTTACCAACGTTAAAAACGGCTATGCCACAACAAAACACGAATTATTCGCGCCTGTTTTACCCATCATTAAAGTAAATGGTTTTGATGAAGCTATGGCCTATTCGAATGCCAGAGAAGAAGGTTTATCGGCATACTTATTTACCAATAATTATAAGATTCATCAAAAAGCCATTGATCAATTACAGGTGGGAACAATTTTCATCAATAAACAAATTGTTGGCTATATTCAAGGCTATCATTCGGGACATAAAACCTCGGGAATTGGTGGCGAAGATGGTATTTATGGCATAGAACATCATTTACAAAAACGTACGGTTTATTTGGAGTATTAGTACTAAAATTAAAATCTAGACCTTTCAGGTTTTAAAAACCTGAAAGGTCTTTTACCATCCTTTGCAGGAAGCCAAAATCAATAATACCAAATCCACAAAATAACCTCTTCAGAATAGCTTAAATATCTATATTTTTATAGTAGGTATTATTTGTTTAGGAATGTTTAATTCTCGATCGTGAGCACCTTCATAAATAGTACTCATATTATATAAATTTGCTTTACTCCAATCGCATTCTATACGTTTGTCTCCCAGAACAATTTTACCCAACTTATTACGAAACCATTCAGCCAAATCTTTATACGCAGGATCGTTTGCTACGTTCTTAGTCTCGTCTGGATCTATACGAAGATCGTATAACACGAGTTCGGCTTTTTCAACAGGACACTCTAAAGCCCAATTAATATTTTCATTTAAATACGGCTTATTTGAAGGTCTTGTTCTCATGGAAAAAGCAAAATGATTAGAACGCAAATAGGCTCTAGGCCCAGCGACTAAGTTAATCTCACCAATTACATAATCTCTTACTTCCTTTTCTGTTTTTAAGGTCTTTAACAAGTTAATACCATCTAAATAATTATAAGCTTTATTCTGAATGGGCACCTGAGCCTCAGCTAATATCGTTGGAGCCACATCTACATATTCTACTAACTGATTGGATATTTTTCCTTCCGGGACTTTTTCTTTATTTGAAGAAACAACAATAATAGCACTATTTGTTGATTGTTTCCAGGGACCAAATTTGGCCTCTATACCTTGCTCTCCGAGGTGCCAACCGTGATCTCCAATTGTGAAAATTATTAAATATTCCTGATTATTCTTTTTACAATACGCTTTAAAGTTTGCAACGGCCACTCCTATTAGTGCATCGCCATGCGCACAAAACGCATAATAATCTTGAATGGCCTGTTGTTTTTCTTTATAGCTCATTCTAGACATGTTTAAATCGTTATACAACTTAACCATTTGAGGCGGAAGGTTCTCTAACTCAGCCTCATTGAACTCAGGGATTTTATAAGTTTTGGTTTTAAAACTGTCGCGAAATTTCTTAGGAGGCAAAACCGGAGTATGTGGTAAATGAAAACCTAAATTTATTAGTAACGGCTTTGCTGTATTAGCTCCCCTTGCCTGCGCTCCATAACTTGTTACATAAGTGCTATTTTCATTTTTAAGTAGTTGTTAAACTCTTGCACAATCATAGCATCTATCGTTTTGTTGGCTGGCATTGGATTGAGACCTCCAATAATTAAATTGGGGTTAGAACGGGTGTAAGATCTTAAAATTTCAAATTCGTTTTCGATGTCTTGTCTTTTCTTAATATCTGCTTCACTAATAATACCATCATTTCTTTCGGAAAAATAACTTTCAATAGTACCATTAGGCCTTTTTACACTTTCGATGGTTCCTGTATACCTTGCCTGACCATTAACCATTTCTAAAGGGTTCTTACCCCAAAGGTCGCCAATACCATTTTTTTGTAAATCGTGTTTAAAGTGTACGATAAATTCATAATGCTTAGCATTGGAAAAGCTTGGTTTACCTTCCCATTTGTATATATACTCACCTGTTTTTCCGAACTGAGCGGTACCATATCCTTTTTGCTGTAAAGTTTGCCCAAGTGATGGCTTTACAAAATCTGGATTTTGATGCGTTAATTCAAAGCCATAATGCCCGGCTCTAAAAGGATAACGCCCACTAATTAACGAGCCTCGAGATGGGCCACAAGCAGGCGAGTTTGTAAAGGCGTTTGTAAACAACACGCCTTCGCTAGCTAACTTATCTATATTGGGAGATGAAACATACCCCAAGACACTATTTTTCTGTCCTCTAGTTGCTAAATTGTAAGCAGAAATGGCATCTGGCCTATGATCGTCGGTAATAATCCAAAGAATATTGGGCGCGTTTTGTGCCACACTTGAAAAAATATTAAAACATAATAAAACAAATACGGAAATATAATTTTTTAAAAATTTCATGCCCTTTTGTGTATTTGATTATTCTATTTAATTACTAAAGGATAAACCTGATCATTATACATGATGCCATCGCTGGATGTAAAGGTTGCGCGCAACATATAGAATTGACCTTCTGGCAAATCTTTTGTTGGTGTTAAACCTTTAAGAGAAAAGGTTTTTACAGCTTTACCAGACACTTTGTTAAGTGCAGTTTCATCAACGAAAACCACGTCTTTAATAGGCACCCATTCATTTTTAAAATGACGCAACCACAAACGCACACCACCTTCATCGGCATTTATAACTTTATGTCCAGACCCCGCGTGATATTCGGCTTCAACAGTAATGTTATCTCCGACATTAAAGCTGTTGAATTTTTCTTTATTCAAAAGCTTAATAAAAGGTTTCACAAAAGCCTCCACGTTTATCATAGTATGAGCGCTAACTTTAGGGTTTTCAGCCGAAGCTACAGTAATTTTAGTTTTGCCTGCTTTTTGAGCCTTTACCTTTCCTAAGTCATCAACTGTAGCTACTTCAGGATGACTACTTTCCCAAACTAAATTTTGATTATCGGCGTATTTCGGATTTAATGTTGTTTCCAATTGCAAGGATTCATTCTCAAACAAAGTAACCTGCGCTTCAGATAAAACAATCGTTTCAATAGGTTGCGCATACCAATCAACAATACTTATTTCTTTTGAAGCCTTTAAACCATTAGCCGTACTTGTTGCTGTAATTGTCGCTTTCTCACCGATGTTCCCAACAGCTTCAACTACGCCATCTATTCCAACTTTTAAAACCTCTGGATTACTGGAAACCCATTGCACCTCTTGATTGGCGTTTTTAGGTGAAGCTTTTATTGTTAATGGCATGGAAGTACCCTTTCTTATTTCGGAAACATTATTAACTATAACCACCCCTTCTGGATCTAATTTATTCGTATCGATTATGCCGTTAGCCGCCTTATTATTAAACACAACCGTTTCACCATTTCGCCATCTCACGGTTACGCTTTCTATTTTAGTTTCAGTCCCTAAACCAAAATGTACCATATTTAATAAACTTTGAGAAAACACTTCGCCAGCCGAGCCTACGCGTTTACGGTATTCGTGATTTGCAGTCTTTACAATAACCTCAGCAGAAATGGCATCGATATTCGATTTTGGGGCATAACCAACACGTACTAAAGCATAATTACCGCTACCCGGATTTTTATTCGCATACAAATACCA
Organism: Formosa haliotis; assembly: GCF_001685485.1. Taxonomy (NCBI): domain Bacteria; kingdom Pseudomonadati; phylum Bacteroidota; class Flavobacteriia; order Flavobacteriales; family Flavobacteriaceae; genus Formosa; species Formosa haliotis. The sequence continues at coordinate 697,726 of NZ_BDEL01000001.1, forward strand.
CATACCGCCTTCACTACCATTTAGCAGGTCTAAACCACCATCTAAATCGAAGTCGAAAGCCTGTCCCATATCGCCATTTCCAGCATCACCAATAGCATTGGCGCCGTGCATGGTAACGGTTTCAAAAGCGCCATTCCCTGTGTTTAGCAACATATAATCGGAAGTTCTAGACCCAATAAAGCCCCAACGGTACACAAATATATCTTGGTAACTATCGTTGTTAAAATCTCCCACAGTAACCCCTAAAGAATTCCCTCCGGGCTGGATGTTATAAGCTTCAGAAACATCTGTAAACACCCCATTATCATTCCTAAGTAAAATATCCTGAACATTTCTATTTTGAGGTACAAATTCGGGCATTACAGCTTCTACACCAGACAAACTAAATCGATACGACCAGAATAAATCGCCATTTCTAACCAAAGCTGCTTTCCATTTGTTTTCGCCTATGGCTCCAATATAAAAACCATCAGCCGAAATATCTTCTGGCCAACCTTGAGCCGTTTTGCTATCAATTTCGAAATCTTGACCCGAAGGTATTAGAGCTTCTTTTTTGTTTTCACCTAAAAAAATAGGATAGGTTTTTCCTCTATAATCGCCTTGCGCTAAGTAATAGTAGTTGTGAAGTTTAATTTTATTGTCGCCAATAAACTCAAAAGCATCAACGCCTTTATAACCTCTGGTTTTAAGTGCCATTTCTTTATTTACAGGATCGCTGTCTAACGAGGGTGTTTCGCCTTTTCCGCCTTCAAATTCTAGTCCGCGAGCTAAATACAAATCTAAATCGCCATCATTATCGATATCTACATCTGCAAGTGCCATAATTTGCTTGTATTCAGGAAGGTCCTTTAACATTTTAGCAGTAACCTCTTTAAAGGTGAAATCGCCATTACCTTTCCAAATAGACAATGGGCCGTATAAAATGATATCATCAATGTGATCGCCATTAATATCGGTTATTAAAGCACGCGAAGGATGTGCATCTTGAATTCCAGGTACATCTTTAAACTTAAAAGTACCATCGCCTAAATTTTCATAAAAGAAATGCTGTGGTTTTTCCTTTTTAAACCTTCTTCATTCACCAACATTAAATCTAAATCGCCATCCAAATCGTAATCTGCCCAACGTGCACCTCTCCCCCTAGCGCCACGGGTAATACCAACATCGCCTGTAAATCGAATAAAATTAGAGTAATCATTTTTATAATAATTGGCAATGGAAGGGTTCGCTCCATTTCCACCACCTTGGGTAACGACTAAATCTAAATCGCCATCATTATCATAATCTCCAAGCGCAGTACCATGCAAATCGTGCATGTACCAACGGGCGAGATTTTGACTGTGTTTTGTTACTGTGCCGTCACCATTATTCCAATACAGTTTACTTGATTCTTGGTTGTGGTTGTTCACTATAAAATCGTAATAACCATCTTGATTAATATCGGCTATGGAAGGTCCGCCATATTTTATAGAATTCACACGATCCAGTCCTGCAGCTTCACTGATATCTGTAAACTTAGGAATCTCAAGGTTTCCAGCATCCTCTACAATTATTTTATGAATGGTCATTTCGGCATCTCTAAGCGAAAGTTTGAAATTTACGTCTCCCAATTCTTTAAATTCAATTAAAGCATTTACTTTTTGAAGCCCAGATTTTGAAATATTTAAATTATCTAAAAGCAATGCCCCATCAGCAAATAAACTCAGACTACCATAGGAATTATTATTAGTTAAATTAATAGTGATTTTTTAACCTTACTCCCTTTAATTTCAGCATTAAAATTAAGTGGCTTTAAACTTTCTACAGGACTAGAATTACCGAGTATTTCATTAGTATTTGATTCCATCTTAACACAAGATTGAACCATTATAATGATATAAAGGCATAGGAATTTTAGAATTGTTTTGCTTTTAGAATAATAAATTTTTTGATGCATCATATTTAGAGTGTTTGGTAAAATCTATTCAAAAGAAGAAAAATATTGGAGTGGTATTTTTCTTGTGATTCGATAGTTTTTTTCTGTTTAATTGAATTTATAAATTTGATGAAAAATCAGAAGCAAACAAGAAATATCTACTAGACAATAACTATACAGGCTACTAATTTTATGATTAAAAAGAATAGATTTCAGAAAAACAACTTAAAACAAGACTTAGGTTTTACATTTAGTTTAACCCAATAAAAAAAAGCCAAATCAAAGAAATGATTTGGCTTAAAAACAATAAAATACAAACACTTCTATTCTGGTTTATACACACGAATCCAGTCTACTTTCATAATGGTTTTTTCTTCGTTGGTTACTGTAGGATCGGTTAAGAAATCTATAGCACCATCGCCTTGACTTTCGCTAGATCTCCAAGATTGAGCTGCTGCACTAATAATCATGTGCATAGGTTTGGTTAACCCATTACCATTGGTAAAATTTTTAGGATCAATTTCATCTACCGGTGTTTTTCTAACCATTTTCCCGTCTACATAATACGATAACGACCAAGGATCTTCCCATAACACACCATAATTGTGGTACTCGTCGGACCAAACTGTATTTTTTCCGTCGGCATACCAAGTTTCTAGGCCTTCTGGTTGATAATCTTGAAAAGGATCTCTAATAAATACATGATGACTTAAATGTAATCTTTTAGAGAAGTAATCGCTGCTTTTAGCTCCAAAAGCTTCTAAATTATCTATTTCCTCTGTAGAATCATCGCTTAACATCCAAACTGCAGAAGACAAAACCGATTCACTAAGTTTTACACGAACTTCCATATATAACGGGTATACGGCTTTTTCTTTTGAGCTAATACAACCAGTTTTTATTGTGTTTCCGTCTATATTTGCTTTAAATACTAATTCGCCATCAACAATTGAGGATTGCTCAGGCATGTATCTTGTTATACCAGGACCCGTCCAGCCATTAAAAAATGAATCTTGCCAGTTATTCGTAAATGCTTCAGATGCTTTTCCTTCATCGGCATTGAATTCATTCGAGACATTTGGTTGAATAGTCCATGATTTTCCATCTTCAGGGCTAGGCAAAAATGGCACTTCATTTTCTTCTGGAATGGTGGTATCTTCGTCTTTTATCTCTGTGTCTTCATCATGGGAATCATTAGAACTACATGTCGTACAAAAGACTAAAAGCAGCATAACGAAAAAAGGTTTTATTAAAATTAAATTTAATGGTTTCATAATATAAAATTAAAGGTGATGCATTTTTGATTAAAAAATCCCAATTGGCTAAATGCCTCTTGGGATTTAAAAACAAACAAAATAGGTAATACAATATGTTTAAGGCCTTAAATTGGCTTCGATTAAAGTTAAGTTATCCATATAAAACTTAAGTTCTTGTGGATTATTTTGATTATTTGCTCTAATACTAATTGTTGTAGGACCAGCCTCGGCAAACTCCACAATTTGGGAACTATAAACCCACTCGCCTACTGCATAATCTGCCGTAAATGTAGGATTACCTCCAACACTCCAATCGGTTGCTGGTGCCCAGTAAAAACGTACATCTGGAGGTAATGCATCTGGTAATATTTGACCTAAAGATTCTACATATACCCAAACACCTAATTCATAAGCTTGCCCAGCTTTAACCGTGAACGATGCTTTTTCTCCTGCACTATCTACCTGGCCAATAATCATTCCTCCTCCAGCATCTACCACAACGTATCCACTTTTATCACCATCGTAAGCTTGCGCTGTACTAATATTAAATTTATATTTATCCCAAGGTGTTCCCCACCATTGGTATACCCAGTCTGTAGACATCGTATTCTCAAATCCGTAATCCACTATACCATTATTAAATAAATTCTCTCCTCTAAACACCATAGGAACATCTGTTAAAGCGTCTACAGCAACTCCATCTAAGGTTTGTAAAGTACCCGGTGTATAAGAAACGGTTACTTGATCGTCATTATAAGTTGATTCATTTGCCAAGGTTAGTAAAACACGGTTTCCTTCTATAGCATCTACAGATGCACTTGCCACCATTGGGTTTAATACTGTTTCTCCGTTAGTAATGGTTACTGAGAAATCTGATGGATTTAAGGATTCAGGATCCATTTCTCTACTAAACTCCAATGCAATAGCATCTTCAAAATTATAAGTGGCATCTAAAGTAACAGGATCTGTCGACGCTATTACAGTTATAACATTTTCATAGCTTTCTATAGCTTCTCCAAAAGGACGGTCTCTTTTCGCTAATAAATCCAGTCCAAAAGTCCCCATTTTGCGGTACTTTACATCAACCGTTTCTGTGTTTTCTACAGCTAATGGTGTACCCCCTTCAAAATGCCATGTTGTGGTTTCTGGTTCACCTACAATGTTATAGGTATAACGAACAGAGCGGCTTGCTTCTATAATGTTCTCTGCACCCTCTGCAAAATTTAATGCGGCACCTAAAGTTCCGTCAGGATTGATATAATTTGCTGTAATATTAATACTTAAAGGATTTAAAATATTAACGACTATTGTAGTATCTAATTCTTTACCCATTAGATTTTCATCTACATAAGCATCATTTTTAAAGACTTGATGTAATTTCACATCGTACACTCCTGGTTCGTAAAAATAGGCCTTAACAATATCTTCTGATGACTGATTACCTTGTACGTTAGTTATGTTTTCTGGGAAGGTCCAAGTACGGGAAATTACACCTGGTGATACATCACCAAAAGTTATATAATTGCCCACTTCAACCTTATTCTCAAAATCCATTTGGCTGGTATAAATAACACGTTGGCTAGGCTCCTCCAAGTGTATGTCGTTATCGTCGTTACATGCCGTAAAACCTAGTGCGGCTATACACAGAACTTTAACTATATTTTTATATGTTTTCATGCGTTTCGTTTTAGTTGTTAATCTCAGGGTTAGTCTGTTGCTCTTGCACTGGAATTGGTAAGAAATCGTGTGCTGCAGGTTGGTAATTTACACTTGAAAGATTAAAATCTGGTCTTACACGTTCTTTAATAAATAATGGTGCAACACCATTCCCAGATATTTCTAAAATATCTTGATTGTTTTGTCTCCAAACTTCGTCTGCACGTAAATCATCGAAAACTTCTTTTACTATCCCCCAACGTACTAAATCTTTCCAACGGTGACCTTCGAAAGCCAATTCTAACGGACGTTCCACTCGTCTGATGTGTGTCATAACCGTTTCTTTAGTTGCTGATACTAAAGGCTGATTACCATGTACTTGCTTACTTATATGTAACTGTGGAAATTGACCTCCATTTTCATCCATATATTTTTGAAGAGTTATAACGCCTGCACGAGCACGAACCATATCGATATATCTAACAGCCTCGGCAACGTTTCCTGAACTTTCTAAAACCGCTTCGGCATACATTAAATATACATCGGCTAAACGAATATGACGGAAATTTATACCTGAACGACTGTTAGCATCTTCTTGTTTTAAATGATACCAGTTTGAATACTTCTTTATATAGGCACTTTGCCCGAAAGCCCATCCGCCACGTTCACCTACAGGAAGTAAATAATAATCTGTTTCTGCATTGATAGGTGCTATAGAAGCCGACATTCTCTTAGAATGTAAATTTCCATTATTGATTGAATTTGAAACGTCTACTTCGTCGCTGGTATACAATTCATGTAAATAATAAGACGGTAGTAACGTATTATATCCGCCAAAACTTAATTGTCCGAAAGCTCTAGAAATTGTTGTGGCCTCCGCACCGGTTTCATTTACATTATCGTCTACAATTTCTCCATTTGCACCTGGATTTACTTCAGAATTGTAAGCAACCTCAAAAATAGATTCTGAGTTAAATTCATTTTCATCTGTAAAATTATCCATTATATCTGGTACCAAACTATACACACCAGAATCGATAACTTCTTTAAACAAACGGGCTGCTTCTGTATAATTTTCATCGAATAAATATACTTTTCCAAGCATACTTTTCGCTGCACCTACAGTAATACGACCTAAATCTCCAGACGACCAATTTCTTGGCAAATGCGCTTCTGCATATTGCAAATCTGGAATTATAATAGCATTTGTTACGTCTTCTATAGAACTAAATGGCTTAGCGAAATCTTCTTTAGTTTCTGCAACCTTGGTATGAATTACTGCACCGCCATAGGTATGGGCTACTTGAAAATAAAAGAAAGCTCTTAAAAAGTGTGCTTGTGCTGCAATACTCTCTCTTTCTCCAACACCAAATGAAGCTTCGGTAGTTTCTAAATTTTGTAATATTTGGTTTGTTCTAAAAATACCAATATACAATTCGTTCCATTTATCGGTTACATAATAGGTACCATCGTTAAATGTTAAGTTTCTGAAAGCAAACGGACGATACCAAGATTCGGTACCTCCTATATCTCCCATAATCATATCGTAAACCAAACCACCACCACTAATGTGTTGAAATTGTAACGCACCATAAGCGGTTACCAAAGCGGATTGAAATTGCGTAGAGGATTTCCAAAACGTATCTGTTGTTATCGTATTTGGATTACTTTGGTCTAGAAAATCTTCGGTACAACCTGCTAGCAAAAAGACGCTTAAAACAGGTAGTATAATATATGTTTTTATTTTATTTTTCATGTTCTTACTTCTTTAATACATTAGAATTTTAATTGCATTCCGATAATAAATCTACGTGATACCGGATAGTTTCCACGGTCAACACCACGTGTGAATATTCCATCTCCTCCTACTTCTGGATCGTATCCATTATAATTGGTAAATGTAAATGGATTCATTGCTGTAAAATAAATTCTAGCGTTACTAATGACTTTGGTATCTAGCGTTGGAATGGTATATCCGAAGGTTATATTTCGGATTCTTAAATAAGAACCGTCTTCTAAGAAATAGTCTGAACGCGCTCTAATACTATTATCAAATGCATTTTCTCTAAATGTTGGAACATCTGAATTTGCATTTTGTGGCGACCACATATAGTATTGCTCATTATGACGACCTTGAGTATAGGCGTATAAACGTGCTCCATTATAAATTTTGGCACCTTGAGAATAATACGTTTGTACGTAAAAATCGAATCCTTTATAATCTAGATTTAAATTAAAACCTGCTTCAAAATCGGCTTGTCCAGATCCGGAATATACACGGTCGTTTTCATCTATTTTACCATCGTTGTTTTGATCGATATACATCATATCTCCCATTTGAGAACTCGCTTCAATTTTTCTGTATTCGTCTAATTCTTCTTGTGTTTTAATAATACCTGCATGCTGTACTAAGAAAAATGCACCAGCTTCGTAACCTTCAGCTAAGAACGTAGTATAATCAACGTTTTCTCCTAAAGACACTACAGGTCTACCATTTCCATAGCCACGCTCTACACCATTAAGATCGGTTACTTCGTTCACATTTTTAGTAAAGGTACCCGCCAAGTTATATTTTAAACCTCCCGAAGTTTCACCTCTATAAGACAAGGCTAATTCCATACCTTTATTCACCATATTCCCCGCGTTTGTAACACGTACATCGTAGGTACCTAAGGCTCTTGGGTGATAAGTTCCAGAAGATGCAGGTAAACGTTCTTGAATTAACATATCCTCTTTATCTGTCTGATAAAAATCTGCGGTAAAGTTTAAGCGATTATTAAACATCCCTAAATCAAGACCAATGTTTTTAGAAATACTGGTTTCCCATTTAATATTAGGATCGGAATACCGTCTTTGAATAGCACCGTTACTTATTTCTTCATTAGGACCAAACGGATAGTTTACCCCACTTTCTATTTGCGCTGTAAATGAATATGCTGGAATGTTTTGGTTTCCAACTTCAGCCCAACTCGCTCTTAGTTTTAAACTGTTAATGGCATCGACATTAAAGAAAGATTCTTCACTAATATTCCAACCTGCAGAAAATCCTAAGAAATCACCATAACGATTACTTTCACTAAAATTTGAAGATCCATCACGTCTGTAACTTGCAGAGAATAAATACCGCTCGTCATAGTTATATTGTACTCTAAATAATTTTCCAGTTAGTGTATTTACTAAATCATAACTACTAGGTTTCAAGGCTTCATTTCCTGCTCCTAACACCGGCGTATCATTACTTAACAACCCAATAACACCGGTACTTACTTGTTTCGAAGTATATTTTTCGAACGATAAAACCCCTAATAAGTTTAAGTTATGCTTACCGAAACTTTTGTTGTACTTAAATAAGTTTTCTAAAACACGACGTTCTGTGAAAAGAAAATCTTCATTTAATTGAGCATCTTCTCTAGAAGCTGTTGGGTTAAAGTCTCCCTGATAATCGTAAACTAAATATTGGGGTCTAAAGAATTTTCTTCTATAATCGTAAGTGTTACGACCAATGTTTAATTGATAACTTAATCCTTCAATAAATTCATATTCTAAATTAACTGCTAAGTTCGAACTATTAACCACGCGATCATCGTCATTTTGTAACTGACTAGATAGGTAACTGTATTGAATTGCATTTCTTACAGGAATTGTAACCGAGTTATCTGCACCTGTACCTTGAATTTGGCTAAGTGCTGGTTGCCAAGGAGTCTGAGCGATAGCATATTCATACAATGCCCAAGGTTCTTGTTCTCTATTTTCTTGTTGCAGTGCTACACTTGCAAAGGCTCTAAATTTTCCTTTTTTGAATTGTCCGTTTAAACGCGTGCTTAAACGATCGAAACCAGAATTAATTAAGATTCCATCCTGATTAAAGTAATTGGCACTAAAATTCAAGGTTACATTTTCTGTTCCTCCAGAAATACCTAAATTATAATTTTGAATCCCAGCATTGTTATTCTGAACATCGCCAACAAAATCACTGTCATAATCTAAAGCGTCTGGATTAAAGAAAAAGATTAAAGGATCTCTCCCTAACGCTTCTAGTTTTACCTTTTCAGCATACATTTGTTGTTGCGTATTCATTAATGGTGTACCCGATGTAATATTTTGCACACCTCCATAGGTACTAAAATCTACGGTTAAATTTCCAGTAGATCCTTTTTTAGTGGTTATTAAAATAACACCATTAGATGCTCTTGTACCGTATACCGCGGCAGCTGCACCATCTTTAAGAATATCTACTTTTTCAATTTGCTCGGTTGGAATATTTGGATCGCCTTGAAATGGAATACCATCTACTACATATAGAGGCCCTAGAGCACCAGAACTCACAGATCCTAAACCTCTAATTTGAATATTAGCGGCTTCTCCTGGTCTACCACTACTAGATTGTACATTAACCCCTGCAACTTGACCTTGAATGGATTCTCCTAAATCGGCAACAGGTGCTCTCGTAATAGTTTCTGAAGTTACCACCGCTACAGCTCCTGTAACTTCCTTTTTCTTTTGTGTACCATAACCAACTACTACAACTTCATCAAGACCTTGGGCATCTGGTTCTAAACTAACATTTAAAACGGTTTGAGTATTAAATGTTACCTCTTTTGTTTTGTATCCTAAATATGAATATACAAGAACATTCCCAGAATTAGCGTTTAAAGTATAAAGGCCATCGAAGTCTGTAACCGTTCCATTATTTGTACCCTTAATTAATATGGCAACACCCGGTAGCGGAATGCCATTTTCGTCTAATACTTTTCCACTAATGCTGCTTTGAGCATATGCATTAGTCATAGTTAATAGCAAGAAAGAACAAACGAGTATAAACTTGTTCCTCCATAGTTTTAGTTTTTGTTTCATATTTATGTGTTTAGTTTGTTAGTGCTTACTTGATAAATTGATAGACCAGTTTTTGTTTATTTGATAATTACATGACCGATTTATTATCAATTACTCAAGCCAACTGATGCTAATTTACAAATACATCAACGCGACACATTAAATTCATACTAGACTTAAACTAGACAAAGACCATAAACACTGAAAAACAACAAGTTACAACCTAAATTAGATCTAGTTTGTACAGTTTTATTGAGTGAAAATCTATTTAAAATTTTGAAATTGTGATTCAAATTTCAAAAAACTAAGACTATTTCGACACTTTTTATACGCCATAAATTTGATTTTTCATTATTTCGAATGAAAAAATAACAAATATTTAATAGTATCAATAATTTAAAACCCATATTATTATTGATATATCAAAATCTCATAATTTAATACTTTAAAAACTTACTGGAAGAACAATGAAATTTGTAATTTTTTTTTTTTTTTAAATTTAAGAATTAAACTTAAGGTTGTCCAGATCATTTAGCTCCGCTATTTTATTGATTTCTGCTTTAAAAATTATCATCAACATTTTTATTTGTATAGTATACTTCTCAACTTTATCTCACTTAAGCATTACAAAAGTGCCGTAAGTTATTTAGTAAACAAATGGATTTAAAATTATAATTTAAAGCGATTTATAATAGGATATTTACTATTGATGGACTTGTTTTTAACTCATAGTAAGACTGGAATTGTATTGATTTGGCTACTTATAATGACTTCCAATAGTTTAGAACGAGGCCTAATTTGATTATTGTAATGTCTCTCTTATTTAATTTTCTAAATATTTAAGTACCCACTTTAATAACGAATAGATGGTATTTTAACTAGTAAACTTATCTAAGATTGGTTTAAAAGAAACTAAATTCTAATGAACTAAAAAACACATTATTAGTGTTTTTAATTACAAAAAAAGCCTTCTAAAATGAATTAGAAGGCTTTTTTAATCGGGTGTATTTTATATCTATTTACTACTACTCTCTCCTTTAGCTACGTGAGTTGTTTTTCTATGCGACTCAAAACGCATAATGCTTTGATAATCGTAAGAGTTATAAATATGAGACAAGCCCCAACGTAAAATTTCGGTTGGTTCTTTTTCTACATCTGCAGTTCTATTTAAACCAATGGCGTGGGCATTCACTCCTGGAATCACCGACATAATTTCGAAGTTTATACCGTCTTCCGCCCATTGTATGGTATTTTTCTCTGGACCATCAGTAGTTATTAACGATGCAATCCCGCCATTATACGGCCATACACAAATTTCATGTCCGCTATTACTAATTGGGTTATACGGCGATTTTACATAAGGCCCTTTAGGATTATCGGCAATAGCTACACCATGACGAATTTGACGTCCACCAAAAGTAATCGCTTCACCCATTTGTTCACCTTTATAATACAAGTAGAATTTCCCTTTATAAGGAATAATGCAAGGATCGTGTACTTTATGGCTATCGAAATCTCCTTTTTTCTCTACTAAGAATCTGTTTTGTTCAGTTCCTTTCCAAACCCCATTATCTGCTGGACTTAAAATTGGTTCTTCACTTTTTGTCCAAGGCCCATCTGGCGAATTCGACCATGCTAAACCTACTTGATTTTTAACACGAACATTATAAGGTGATTTCACAGTCTGGTAACATAAATAGTACATGCCTTCATGTTCCATAATTTCCACAGTAAACACCGAACGATCATCATAACTTCCTTTCTCTCCTCTAGGCACAGCCATGCCTTCTTCTTTCCATGTCCAACCATCTTCTGAAGTGGCATACCAAATATCGCAACGATCCCACGGGAATACCTTATCATTTTCAATATCGCCAGCAAAACCATCGGTTTTTCCTGTAGATTTTGAATACCAAACATAATATTTCCCGTCGTGCTTAATCATTGCACTTGGGTCACGACGTACAACACCTTCTTCATACGCCAAATCTCCTTTTAAAGGTTGAAGTTGTGAAAACTCTATAAACCAGTCATTCCCTAAATCGGTTGGCCATTGTAAGGCTCTTTTTGATGCTGCGCTTAAATGGTTGACATCGGTTATTCCTAAAAAATCAATTTGTTCTGCGGTAGGCGCTTTAGGCTCCTCAGAAGTATTTTCCTTTTTCATAGTTTCAGAGTTTTTCTGACAAGAACTCGTCATAAATAATAGTACCATGAGTACCGTTACACTTAATTTATATTTCATGTTGTAAATATTTTAAATTATTAATTATAAAAAAGCTATTACCAAAACACCTGTAATCATTGCTGCCAAACCAATATATAATGACGTTTTAGCCGTTTTCGGTGCAGCAACCCATTCTTTTGTAAGAACACCTGCAGTCACTGCTGTTACTACAGATAACGTATTAAAAATAGCGTATCCTATAGAGCCACCTTCATGACCTAAAACAAAAGAAGAATACGCAAACACTATAGAAGCAGCAAAATTTAAAGCTGCCATGATACCCGCCATCGAAATATTTTTACCTGCTTCAGGCACCTTAAAACTGCTCCATAATTTCCTTTTAGACAACATAATTATGAAATATGGCACTACAAATACACCACCAGAAACATACACAATAAACATAGAAGCCACCGAAGATAACCAAGGTTCGTTTTCATGAGCTACAACAGTATTTCCTATAATGTTTTTTGCAACTTCTCCATCATGAGTAATTTCTAAAGCCACATTAAATCCTGTACATAAAATACCGCCTACAACAGCAATAATTATTCCTGTTAGCATATTGCCTTCGGCCTTATTATCTTCTGTTTTTTCAGCCACAGAACGTAAAATACCTGCTCGACCGTTAAAAATAATTCCTACCAAAATAATAGAAATTCCTATTAAAATGGTAATAATTTTTCCCTTATCTAACCCGCCTTCTTCTAATTGTGGTAATCCAGATAAACCCCAAGGTAATAAAGAGCCCACAACGATTATGGTACCAATAAAAATAGAGAATCCTAAAGACATCCCGATATAGTTGATGGCCTTTCCCCAAAGCATCATACCTACACCCCATAAGAATCCTGGAATTAACATTTTTAGGAGTACTGGAGCTCCAACATCGGTTAGCACTTGACTAAAGTTATTAATCATAGAAAAGGCTACCACAAATGGTATCACCCATAACATAAATAAGTAACATAAACCCCATGCATTTTCGAAGGCATAGTTTTTTATGTATTTTTCGGGCATGGCCCAAAAGCCGAGCATAATGCCCGCGGTAATCGCTAATAATATTCCCATAGTTTAATTTATTAAGTTAATGGTTTAATTGGTTCATGTTTCTACCAACCAAATTTAAAAATGGTGGTACTTTTAAAGGTGTCGCCAGCCTTGGTTACAGACTTTGGAGACCCATCAATGTTTGGTCCGTTTGGATAGCGGTGAGTTTCGCAACAAAATCCGCGGTATTTTCCAAATTTCTGACCGTTTTCACGTTGCAAGTCGTCTGATGTGTATTTACCCGTATACAGTAACATACAAGGCTCGGTGGTGTACACATCTAAACGTCTTTTTGTATTTCGATCTGTTATTGATGCCGTGTGTTTTAACTTAGAATCGTCGCCATCAAAAATGTAGAAATGCTCGAAACCATCGTTCATTTGTTTATGCACATCGCCAATAACTTTTCCGTCTCTTAAATCGTCAGCTTCTCCTTCAACATTTAAAATCTCGCCTGTAGCAGCTCCAGTTTCATCGGTTGCTAAGCGTTTATCGGAAAACACTTTGGCGGTATGATTTTCTATGTTTTCTGAAAACCCAGATAAGTTAAAATAGGTATGATTGGTTAACGACAATGGGGTGTCTTGATCTGGCGTTCCTTCGTACTGAATGGTTAATTCGTTATTGTTATTAAGTGTAAAGATTACTGAAACCTTTACATTACCAGGAAACCCTTCTTCTAAATCTTGACTTAACAAAGTCATTTTAATGGCTGAAGCATCTTTAGTATCGACTAAGGAAGCTTCCCATATTTTTTTATCGAAACCTTCAACACCACCGTGTAAATTATTATCGCCTGCGTTTTTTGCTAACTGAAACGTTTTTCCATTTAAGGAAAACTCAGCATTTTTTATTTGTGAGCAATAACGTCCAACAGTGCCTCCAAAATAAGGCGAATTGTTTTTATAAGCTTCAGAAAAATAACTCTCTAAAGTATCGAATCCACAGGTTATGGTCTCAATGGTTCCGTTAGCTTCAGGCACTTTTATAGAAGTGATTGTCGCGCCGTAATTGGTTATTTTAACTTCAACACCATTGGCATTTGATAAAGTAAACAACGCAATATCTTGATCTTTTAATTGCCCGAAATTCGTTTTTAATATCTTCATAAGTAGGGTTTAGTTTTGTTCGTACGGACTTAATTTTTCCCAGTTGAAAACAACACCAACACCTGGATAATCTGGTGCTACGGCACGGTGATTCTCCACCACTAAAGGTCTGGTTGTATATTGGTCTATCGGGAAACTATGCACTTCTAACCAACCTGAATTTGGTTGTGCAGAAACTAAACTCACGTGTAATTCTTGCATCCCATGCGAACAAGCTGGAATACCGTGTTTATCGGCCAATCTAGCAGCTGCTAACCATCCTGTAACCCCACCACAATTGGAAGCATCGGGTTGTACAAAAGATAGTTTTGATTGCTCCATAGCATACTCAAACTCGTGAATGGTATGTAAATTTTCACCCATTGCTAAAGGAAATCCAGTAGCATCAACAATCTCGGCGTAGCCTTTATAGTTATCTGGAATAATAGGCTCTTCAAACCACGTAATATTTTGGTCTTTAAACCCTTCAATGGCTTTAATAGCTTGCTCTACGGTCATGGAATAATTCGCATCCACCATAAAGGTTACATCTGGACCAATATATTCACGAACCGCTTTGATACGCTCTAAATCTTCCTCTAAATTTTCACGTCCGATTTTAATTTTTACGGCATTAAATCCGCTTTCCAAATAACCTTTCATATTACTTAAAAGCTTCTCAATTGGAAACATTAAATCGATACCACCGCAATAGGCTTTACAAGTATTTCCAGCGCCACCAGCCATTTTCCAAAGTGGTTGTCCTGCTTTTTTACAACGAATATCCCATAAGGCAATATCGACTGCCGATATTGCAAACGAAGCGATCCCACCACGACCTACGTAGTGAATGTGCCACTCTAAGAAATCGTAAATCCCCTCTACATCGGTACCATCTTTACCAATTAAAGCTTCAGTAAAATCGTGTTCTACCATGGCCTTAATGGCAAATCCGCCTTTTCCGCCGGTGTAAGTATATCCTGTGCCCTCGGTACCATCTTCTAAAGTGATGGTAACCGTTACCAATTCAAAATGATAGTGATCGCCATGTTTAGCGTCGGACATCACCTCTGGTAAAGGCACGGTGAATAATCTAGTTTTTATGTTTGCTATTTTTGTACTCATAATTATATGCTTTTTTAATGTAATTTAATCCCAAATTCAACCGGTTTTGAAGCGCCGAGCTTAGCACTTCGCTCACTTGGCAGGGCGTTAGAAATCGCAATTTTATACCGTCCTTTAAACCATGCCTTTTTACCTTCTAAATCGGTTTGATAAAAATCTTTATCGGTTAAAGTAAATGTCAATTCTTGTGATACATTAGGTTTCAATGCAACTCTTTTGAAGGCTTTTAAGGCATATTTTGGAAGAAAGCCTTTGTGGTCTTCAGGAATTAAATAAACCTGTACTACATCTTCTAAATGGATATCACTTTGATTTTTTACGTTAACTGAAAATGAAACCTCTTCCCCTTTTTTAATCGTTTTAGACTTTGGCGAAACGGCTTCAAATGAAATTTTACCATAACTCAATCCAAAACCAAAAGGATACATCGGTTCTTTTTCCATGTATTTATACGTACGTCCTTTCATGCTATAATCATCGAAAGGTGGTAATTGCTCCTCGTTTTTAGGAAATGTAATAGGTAAATGCCCTGAAGGTGATAAATCTCCAAAAATAACATCGGCAACCGCGTTTCCGCCTTGTTCACCAGGGTACCACATTAAAACTATAGCATCTACATAAGGTTCTACTTCTTCTAAAGACACCGGACTTCCTGTGCCTAGAACAAGAATTAGCGGTCCTTTTTTGTTTTTACTGACATCTTTAATGTAGTCGATTTGACTTTGTGGTAATTTTAAATCTTGTCGATCTCCTTTGTGTTGCGAGGCAATAGCATCGACTTCTTCGCCTTCAATTTCGTTTGAAATTCCAGCAACTAAAATGGTAGCATCAACGGTTTTTGGTACTTGAACTGCCCAATTTAAAGGGTTTAAATTATTTTGAAAAGGTAAAACACCAAGACGGTATTCTACGGAAGTGCCTAGTGACACCTTATCGGCAACACCTTCTAAAACGGTTACCATATTTGGAGACATCCCGTAATAATTCGCGATTAAAATTTCGGTTGAAGCTGCGAATGATCCTGTAACATACAGGGATTTTATATTTTTATCTAATGGTAAAACGTTGTTCTCATTTTTCAATAAAACGATTGATTGTTGAGACGCTTTACGAGCAATGTTTTTATGTTTTGCGGAATTGATCACTTCTGTTCCCAGTTTGGTGTATGGGTTACTAGCATCAGAATCAAAAAAGCCTAGTTTAAAACGGATTAAGAATAATTTTCGTAAACGCTCATCAATCAAGTCTTCAGAGATAAGTCCTTTTTTTACGGCAGATGCTAACTTTTGGTAAACCCATCCGCAGTTTAAATTCACACCAGCCAACATAGCAAGAGCAGCTGCTTCTTCCTGAGTCTTTGCTTTTTTATGACCTTTCATAATATCGCCCAAAGCCCCGCAATCGGAAACAATATAACCGTTGAAACCCCAAGCTTTCTTCAAAGTTTCATCTAATAAAAACGTACTACTTGTTGAAGGCTCGCCGTAAACAGCGTTGTAAGCGCCCATAACTCCTTGCACATCGCCTTCTTTTACCAAAGCTTCAAAAGCTGGCAAGTAAGTTTCATATAAATCTAATTTAGAAGGATCGGCATTAAAACTATGACGTAAAGCTTCCGGTCCCGAATGCACTGCAAAATGTTTGGCACAAGCGGTCGATTTAAAATACTTCTCGTCATCGCCTTGTAAACCTTCAACAAAGGCTACGCCTATTTTAGAAGTTAAAAACGGATCTT
Organism: Formosa haliotis; assembly: GCF_001685485.1. Taxonomy (NCBI): domain Bacteria; kingdom Pseudomonadati; phylum Bacteroidota; class Flavobacteriia; order Flavobacteriales; family Flavobacteriaceae; genus Formosa; species Formosa haliotis. Next base: position 714,611 of record NZ_BDEL01000001.1, read on the forward strand.
CACCATAGGTTTCTTGTCCGCGACCCCAACGCGGATCTCTAAAAATGTTCACGTTTGGCGACCAATAGGTTAATCCGGCATACATACCACGATTACCAATAGATTTTGATACTTGAAATTTGGCCCGTCCTTCATCTGAAATCGCATTAGCAACTTCTTTAATTAATTCCAGGTTAAACGTGGCGCCCATAGCAATCCCTTGAGGAAAAATAGTTGCTTTTCCGTTTCGAGCAACCCCATGTAATGCTTCATTCCACCAGTTATATTCAGGAATTCCTAAACGTGTTATGGCTGGAGAATCTGACATAAACTGACTGCATTTCTCCTCTAAAGTCATAGCATCAAGCAAGGCGTCTACCCTTTTTTCAAAAGGAAGAGCTTCATCAAACCAAACAAAAGATTGTTGGCTATTTGCTTGAAACAGACTTATAAAAAGACTTAAAATGAAGACAGATTTACGCATAAATTTTATTTTAATTCTAAATCTTCAATGTTTGAATAGGCATTGCCGCGTTTTGCGTTGAAATGCTCAACCATCAGTTTTAATTGTTCTGGGTTAGACTCTGCAAGATTTTGTTGCTGACCAGGATCTGTTTTCAGATTATACAATTGATATTCTGGAGAAATCCCGATTTCAATTTGAACATCTTCATAATAACTTTTGCCTTCGTATGGCGGAATCATAATCCAATCGCCTTCACGATACGCTGTTCTAGTATTCGCTTCTAATATTAAAGACTCACGTCCCTTTTGACTTTCGCCTAAAAATGCATTTAAAATGTCTTTGCTATCTGAAGGTTTTATGTCGCCATCAATTAATGTTGCAAAAGAAGCCATTAAATCCACCTGACAAACTAAAGTCTCAGACACTTGTGGTTTTATTTTTCCTTCCCAATAGGTTATAAATGGTACATGTGTACCTGCTTCAAACAAGCTATATTTTCCGCCACGAAGGCCACCTTTTGGATCGTGATCTCCTAGTTTTTCAACCGCATCATCTTCATAGCCATCATTTAAAACAGGGCCATTATCACTTGAAAAAACGATTAAAGTGTTTTCTAAAAGTCCTTCAGATTTAAGGGTATTTATAAATTCACCAATAACCCAATCCGCTTCTAAAATCACATCGCCACGAGGTCCTAAACCAGATTTTCCTTCAAAACGCGGATGAGGCGTTCTAGGCACATGCGGTTGCTGTAGGGCGTAATACAAGAAAAAAGGTTGATCTTTATGGTTTTTCACGTAGGTCTGCGCCTTCTCTAAAAAGTGATCGGCCATATCGATATCTTTCCACTTGGCTGCTTCACCACCTTTCATATAACCAATTCTAGGAATACCGTTTACGATGCTGTTGTTATGTCCATGATGCCATTTCATTTTAAGCATTTCAGGGTTTGAAATTGCTGTTGGCTCCCCTTCAAAGTTTTTATTATAATTCACTTCTATAGGATCGTTTGGATCTAATCCAACCAAATCACCATTTTCAATATATACCGTTGGCACGCGGTCTTGAGTTGCTGCCATGATGTATGAATAATCAAATCCTACTTCGTTAGGACTCGGTGAAATGTGCTTATTCCAATCGACGTGCCCCGAACCTAAACCTAAATGCCATTTCCCTACAACGGCCGTTTCATAACCTTTAGATTTAAAAAGTTTTGGAAGTGTTTCCTGAGTAGTCGAAATTAATAAAGGAGCCGTTCCTGGAAGGATTTTAGCATCCTTATTACGCCAAGGATACACCCCTGTTAATATGCCATAACGGCTTGGTGTACACGTTGCAGAGGTTGCATAACCATTAGTAAAGCGTACACCACCGTTAGCCAATTTATCTATATTTGGTGTTTGTAAAGCCGTTGCACCATAGCAACTTAAATCGCCATACCCTAAATCGTCTAAATAAATAACCACCACATTAGGTTGTGTTATGGTTTTTTCAGCTTTAATTTCAGCTTGTTTTTTATCACTTTTACAATGCATAAAAGTGATGCTTAACACCGCTAAAAGGAGGTATTTGAATTTATTCGGATTAGGGAAAATCATTATATTGACGTTTTAATTAAGCTTTATGTTTAATGTAGAATGTTTTCTTTTCTAAATACTGTTCGAAACCGTATTTACCATCTTCACCACCAGAACCTGATAATTTATATCCGTTATGGAAGCCTTGATGTTGTTCTCCATGTCCTCTATTCACATAGATTTCACCGTATTCTAACTCATCATTACACTTCATAATGGTGTTCATATCGTTAGTGAAAACCATAGCCGCTAAACCGTATTCACAGTCGTTTGCGTAACCAATAACTTCTTCAAAAGAAGAGAATTTAAGTACTGGTAAAATAGGTCCGAAAGACTCTTCATGAACAATCGTCATATCCTGTGTTACATTGGTTAAAACCGTTGGTTCGAACCAGAAACCTTTTTCAAATTGAGCGCCTTCTGGACGTTTTCCGCCTGTAGCTACTGTAGCGCCTTCTTCAATAGAAACGGCCACTAAATGCTCCATGTGCTTTAATTCTGAACCGTTTACTTTTGGTCCCATATCGGTTTCTTCTAGCATCGGGTCACCCACTTTTAAAGTTTTCACTTTAGCAATGAATTTTTCCATAAACACATCGTAAATACCTTCATGCACATACATACGTTCGTTACAGGTACATACTTGTCCGCAGTTATCAAAACGCGAATGTAAAGCCGCTTCAACTGCTGCATCGATATCGGCATCTTCAAACACGATAAATGGTGCTTTTCCACCCAATTCTAATTGAACATGTGTTAAGTTATTTGCTGCTAATCTTGCAATTTGCTGTCCTACAGGAGTAGATCCTGTCATGGTTACCATTTTGGTAATTGGATTTTCCACTAAGGCGTTCCCCATAACACGACCTGGGCCGGTTAGGATATTGATAACACCAGCTGGAATTCCTACTTTGTTAGCTAAATTACCTAACTCTAAAGTGGCTAAAGGCGTTTCGGAAGTTGGTTTAATAACAATCGTATTTCCTGCCACTAAAGCAGGACCTAATTTACGACCAGCTAAAGCTAATGGGAAATTCCAAGCGGTAATGGCAACAACCACACCACGAGGTACTTTTTGAATCCAAATTTGCTCGTTTGGGTTGTCTGAAGGAATGATATCCCCTTCAATACGACGTGCACCTTCACAAGCATATCTAATAAATGAAGCCGTAACAGACACCTCAAAACGGGCTACCTTTAGAAGTTTCCCTTGCTCTTTAGTTAATAAATTGGCTAAATATTCGTTATTAGCGTCTATTTCATCCGCCAATTTATATAATAATTCAGCACGTTGACGCGCTGGTAATTTTTTCCACTCTTTTTGAGCTTTATCGGCAGCTTCTAAAGCTTCATTAGCTTCTTCGGCAGTTCCGTTTTGTACGCGAGCAACAACTTCTTCAGTTGATGGGCTTACAATATCAATCGTTTCTCCTGATGTTGATGTTCTCCATTCTCCGTTAATGAATAACTGATAGTCTTTTATTTTTGTCATAATTAACCGTTTTAATTATTAGTTTCTGTATTTATCTAGTCGCTCAATGGCGTCTTTTTCATATTGATGTTTTAGCATCCAACGTGGGCGTTCCAAAGACACTTCCCAATCAAAAAATTGCTTATATAAATCGTTTACAATGTCTGGATGCGTTGTCGCTAAATTGTTAACTTCAGATTCATCTTCAGCTAAATTGTACAATTCTGCAGGGCGATCTGGATAGCGAATTAATTTCCAATCCTGGTGTCTAATGGCACCTCTAATTTCTTTCTTCCAATACAATGTTTCGTGTGGTCTCGATTTGTTTTCCCCTGTTACGAAAGGCAATAGGTTAACACCATCTAAACCTGCAATTTGCTTTTCATTTCCTCCTGCTAGATTGTAAAACGTAGGGAATAAATCTAAGGTGCTAATAGGGTATTGGTACGTTGTATGCTTTTGTTGTTGATTTGGTAAGGCCATTAAAAAGGGTACACGAATACCACCTTCCAAATGATTGGCTTTAGTGCCGCCTAAAGGTTTATTTAAAGACGCATTGGTATCTGAGGGGCCGCCATTATCATTGGTAAAAACAATGATGGTGTTGTCTCGTAAACCTAGCTCGTCTAATTTATCGAATACTTTTCCGCAGGCACGATCTAAAGCCAAGGTCATGGCTGCTAAAGTTTTTCGTTTGCCTTTTAACTTTGGAAACTTTTTTAAATCGTCTGGATGCGCTTCCATAGGTGTATGCACCGCATTAAAAGACAAATACACAAAAAATGGTTGTGCTTTGTTTTCTTCAATAAATTGAACCGTTTCATGAGCCAAGGCATCGGTTAGATACTGTTTAGTCTCTTCAAAAGTGCCAAAACCACGTTCCATGCGATCTTCTTTTCTAGAGCTTTTATTATTCTCATCAAACTCGTAATAACTTCTCGCACCGCCTCTAAATCCGTAAAAGGTATCGAAACCGCGTTTTGTTGGATGAAAGCGGTCGGCGTTGCCCATATGCCATTTTCCGAATAAAGCCGTTTTATAACCTTGTTCTTTTAGGTATTCTGAAATTAATTTTTGATCAAGCGGTAAGCCCATCTCATCGCCTGTAGTTCCTGAAGCACTCATATAGCCAGGTACATTGTTTTCTTCGTAACCAAAACGTTGTTGGTATTTCCCGGTTAAAATCCCGGCTCTTGAAGGACCGCAAACCGCAGCAGATACGTAAGCTTGAGTAAAGCGAATGCTTTGTTCAGCCAGCTTGTCTAAGTTTGGGGTTTTGAATTCCTTACTGCCTTGAAAACCAAAATCGGCATAACCCGCATCATCCGATAAGATGAATATGATATTAGGCTGATTTTGACCATATACAAATGAAAACACTCCAAAAATAAACGCTGTTAAAATTGGAAATTTATAAGGTATTATGTTTAGAGTGTTTTTCATCTTTACTTTATTGTGGAATAGATTAGCGTCCCATCCAACCGCCGTCTACTAACACGATAGAACCGTTCATGTAGCTAGCAGCTTCTGAAGCTAGGAACACTGTTGGACCAGCAAAATCTTCTGGTTTTCCCCAACGTCCTGCTGGAATACGTGATAAAATAGACTCTGCACGCGCTGGATCGTTTCTTAAAGCTTCAGTATTATCTGTAGCGATATATCCTGGAGCAATGGCGTTTACATTCACACCTTTTCCTGCCCATTCGTTAGCAAAAGCCATGGTTAACTGACCAATGGCACCTTTACTAGCCGCATAACCTGGTACAGTAATCCCACCTTGGAAGGTTAATAATGAAGCTGTAAAAATGATTTTTCCAGCGCCTCTTGCTACCATTTCTTTACCGATTTCACGAGTTAAAATGAATTGTGCATTTTGATTTACCTCAATCACTTTATCCCACATCTCATCTGGATGTTCTGCAGCAGGCGTTCTTAATATAGTTCCTGCATTGTTTACTAAAATGTCAATTTGTGGATGATCGGCTTTAGCAGCTTCAATAAATTTATAAAGCGATTTTCTGTCTGAAAAGTCACATTGGTATGCCGAGAATTTTTTTCCTCTAGCTTCCACTTCTTTAGCCACATCGCTTCCTGATAATTCTAAAGATGCCGAAACACCAATAATATTTGCACCAGCTTCGGCCAAACCAATAGCCATAGCTTTGCCAATTCCTCTTTTACAACCTGTAACTAAAGCTGTTTTTCCTTCTAAACTGAATGTATTTAAAATGCTCATTTTTATTTATTTTTTAGAATTTATAACTGACAATCCATTAATACTTTTAAGCCATCAGGATTGCTATCTATGTTTTCGAAAACTTGTTGAATATTACTTAAAGGCTGTACATCGGTAATCATATCTTCAAAAGGTAATTCGTTTGCAGTGATAAGTTCGATAGATTTTTCGTAATCTTCCTTCTCATAAACACGAGCGCCAATTAAGCTTAATTCTTTCCAGAAAAATTTAAATAAATCTACTGGCTTTTTCTCTCCGTGAATAGCCACCATCACGATACGACCGCGAATTCCAGCAACTTCACACATAATGTCCAATGCTGGTTGCACGCCAGCCACTTCAAAAACCACATCGGCTCTACGGTTTTCTGTTTTACTTTTTACGTATTCCACTAAATCCACATCAATCGGACTCACAGCATCAAAACCAAGAGCTTTTGCTTTTTCAATACGCTTCGGGTTCACTTCAGAAATGATCACTTGTGCGCCAACTTCTTTAGCCACCATAGCCACTAATAAACCAATTGGACCACCACCTAGAACTACAGCAGTTTCACCTTTTACTAAACCACTTCTGCGTACATCGTGTGTAGCAACCGATAAAGGTTCAATTAAAGCAGCCAATTTTAAATCGGTTGTTTCTTTTAATTTATGTAAGGTAAATGTTGGTACATTCCAATATTGTTGCATTGCCCCTTCACTATCGATTCCAATAAATTTTAATTCTTCACAAATGTGATTGAAACCTTTATCGGAAGCTTTTACTTTTCTATCATCCAACGGACGAACCACAACTTTATCGCCAACGGCATAATCGGAAACACCATCGCCAACGGCATCAATAACCCCAGACATTTCATGCCCTATGGTTACAGGAATGTTTACACGTTTGTCCATCATACCGTGGTAAATATGAACATCGGTTCCACAAACACCAACATAAGCGACTTTAATTCTAACCTCGCCAGCAGCTGGTTCTGCCAATTCTTTTTCTATTACTTTGAAGGTTTTATCCCCTTCGTAACGTGTTGCTTTCATATCTTTTTAATTTTTATTTACTTTTTATTGAAATCGTTTCCGTTTTTAATCCGTGACCTTTGGTCTTAACATGAATAGTTCCTGGCGTTCCTGTAGCCTGAATAACTACCAAGGTTTTACCGTTATGCGTAGTGTTTTTGTTAGACTGAAAAGGTTGTACACTCTTTTTCCAACCGTTATCAACACCTAATAATTTGGCAGGTCCAGAAATTTCAAAATGAATTTCACGATCGTCTGTCGCTACAGGGTTTCCTTTGCTATCCGTAAGTTGTAACACAATATTTGATACATCGTAATGATTTGCTTCAAGCGTTAAATCATCAGCAATTAATTCGATTTCGGAAGATTTCGTGGCTGTAATAAGCTTCGATTCTGTTACAACTCCATCCTTAGAACCTTTAGCGATCAATGTACCTGAAGTAAAAGGCACGCCCCACTTATAAATATGATCTTCGAAATCTTTTAAATATTTTTTCCCTAGAGATTTATCATTTAAAAACAATTCAATTTCATCGCAATTTGAGTAGATTTCAACCGAAATCATTTCCCCTTTTTCATAGTTCCAATAGTCATTAACATCTTGCCATTCCCAAAGGGCATTTTTCCATTTATTAGGGTTTTTAGCTACGATGTTACCGTTGTCATCAATTTTGTTTAATGACTTTTCAATGGTTTGTGTCGCAATATGGATCATTGGCTTTTCGGTCCATAAGGATTGCATCATATAATAAGACCCTTTTGGAAAACCAGCAGTTGTTAACAAGCCAGAAGGTTGCACACGTACTGGCCAAGGCTCTCTAATTTCTCCCATATAATCGATACCTGTCCAAAGAAAAGTTCCAGAAATAAACGGACGCTCCATAATGGATTTCCATTCGTGGTACTGCGCTAAATTTTCGGTTCCCATAATTGGTTTATCCGGGTAGTTTTCGTGTCCGTAATCATATAAAATACGTCGATAACTATACCCAACTACATCTAAAGCATCGGTGTATCCAGACAAATGACTTACCGATGGTAATATTAAATTTGCTGTAACAGGACGTGTCGTATCTAAAGCTTTTGTCCAGCGTGATAATTTTTGAGCCGTTTCACCAATATCGTATTTACCTTTTGGCAGGGTTTCTAGCTGTTCCTTAATTTTTTCTGGAGAATATGGCGGCTGATCCCAAAAGTAATTTCCGTTCCAGTTCATATTTCCAAAAAAACCGGTTGCATCGGCATTTCTTGGGTAGGTCCACTCGATTTCATTACCAATACTCCATTGAAAGATTGAAGGGTGGTTACGATGACTTAACATGATAGCCGTTAAATCTTTCTTTGCCCATTCTTGAAAATGTTCTTGATAACCACGAGTAACGTAATCGACACTTTTTTCATTGGTGTTTAAACGTTTATCTTTAGGGTTATCCCATTCATCAAAAAACTCATCTTGTACCAAAAAGCCCATTTCATCACACAAATCCAAAAACTCGTTTGAAGCTGGATTATGGGAAATTCTAATAGCATTTACCCCTCCATCTTTAAGAATTTTAAGGCGTCTTTCCCAAACATCTTTTGGCACTGCTGCTCCTACGAGTCCGCCATCATGATGCAAACACACCCCCTTAATCTTCATATTTACACCATTTAAAAAGAAACCATTATTGGTATCAAACTTAATCGTACGGATTCCGAATGGGGTTTCAACCACATCAATAACCCTATTGTTTTTACTAATGGTTGTTACTGCTTTGTATAAATATGGTGAGTTAACATCCCAAAGTTGAGGATGGTTCACATTTAAATCCTGAGTGATTTCAGCTTTTGATTGCGCTTTAATAGCTAATTCAGAACTTGTTTTTGCGATTTCATTTTGGTTAGCATCAAAAATCTTAGTGGTAACAAAGACTTTTTCATCTGAATTGTATTCATTATTAAACGCCAAATCTATTTGAACCTTTGCTAAATCTTCCGTAACAGAAGGGGTTGTAACAAAAGTTCCCCAAATAGGAATATGAAGTTTATTGGTCGTAACTAATTTTACATTTCTGTAAATTCCTGCCCCTGTATACCAACGGCTATCGGCATAGCGGCTATGATCTACTTTTACGATAATAGTATTCGCTTTACCATTTGAATTTAAATAAGGGGTTAAATTGTAATAGAAAGGTGAATATCCATAAGGATGAAATCCTAATTTGTGACCATTTATATATACCTCAGAATTATTGTAAACACCGTCAAAAAGAACATAAGTTAATTGGTTCGAGTCCGTTTTTAAATTGAACTCCTTTTTATAATAACCGTAACCTGCACTTGGTATAAATCCAGTAGCTTTAGCATCGTCGCCCAAAGATTCATCAAACCCGTTTTCAACAACCCAATCGTGCGGTAGGTTAACCTTTTTATACTGCGTTGCACTTATATTATTATAGTCAACATCGGTTCTACTTAAATAAAAACCCCAATCTAAATTAAAATCCAATTCTCGATTAAATTCAGCCATATTTTGAGAATACGATAAAAAATGACCGCAAATAATAAAAACCACATAAAATATATTCTTCATATTTAGTAAATTATTAGAATACAAAAATGGCTTTTATAATTCAGAGCAGATAGTTTTTGTACTAGACTAGAACTGTACAACTTTAGTTTATCCCTTTATTTTACTACAAAAACACTCAACATAAACAGATTTTAGCATGTTTTCTCGCTTACTTTTAAAAACACTTAACCTGAAAATTTTATAGATCGTGAATTTTAAAGCATCAAAGAAATTGACATAAAACACAAATTAGTTTAACTGATTTTCTTAAAAAGTTAAGATTAGAAGTGACCAAATTATTTTAAAATTTTCACACGATACTCTTATATATATTAAATAGTAACACCATGATCACGGTGGGATTGACAAACCAAAAAGTCAAAATATTTCTAGACAAACATATAGATTGAACCAAATAACCGTATTCGAATACTTGCCATATTCATTATTTACCCCATTAAAACTATTATTAATTTCATTGATTATGATCGCATTTTTTAAGAAATTAATATTTATAACATAATTATTTACGAATTACACACTAGACAATAACTGAACATGGCATAAAAATTAAACATAATTAAACACGACAAAACAAGAACACCATATAAATACAACAAACTAAATATCAATTCATTACACCTAAAATAATTAAGTCTTTTTCTAACAAAATTGAATTTTAACTAGACAATCACCCATATATAGCCTTCTTAGAAAGCTTAGAATCACTATTTATTTTATTTACATTTGAAAAGACGCAAACAAACTAAACACTGTACTTGTTGAGTACAGAATAAACTAACAATTTATTCATTTAACCCGATGAAACGAATTAAACTATTTATTGTTCTACTGTTAACAACCTTTCAGTTAATTAAGGCACAAAGTGTTATTAAACGAGACTCCTTTTATAGAAAGGCTGAAATTATTAAATATGAATCCCCTGATAGCGCTGCCATTTATTTTCAGAAAAGTGTAGATTACCAACTCCAGGAGCAGGATACTTTGGCAGCCATTAACAGTTTAAAAGAATTATCCTTTTTATATGCTCATAATGTGAATTATGGAAAATCGTATGATGGCTATTGGAACGCTTTACTTTTAGCAGACAAATCTAACGATTCGGTATCTATCGCTAGCATTTATAATCAACTAGGTTGGCTTTATAGCTTTTACAAACGAGACAATGAAGCCTTAAAATACTTTAATAAAGCCATCGCTATTGATAAAAAACTTAAAGTAGACCCTATAGACTATAACACCAACTTAAGAAGCGATTATTTTTCTATTGCAGTTTTTCATCGTGATAACGATCAATTTGAGTTGGCCCGCAAATACTTAGATAGCAGTAATATTTATCATTTAAAAATCACCAGTCAAACCCCTTATTTTGCTAATTCAGAACTTGGTTATATTTTATGCAAAGAAGGTAATTATACAGAAGGCCTAAAATTGCTTAAAATCTCTGAATCTTATTTCGAGGAATCAGACCCGTCCTACCTAACGATGATATATTATTTATTAGGCGAAGTATACCGAGACTTAAATGATTTTGATTTAAGTGAATTGTATTTAAAGAAATCTTTAGAATTCGGTGAGAAATATCACACGCATAGTAATTACGCACCACGAAATTATCAAGCCCTTTCCGAACTTTACCGTGCCAATAATAAATTCAAAGACGCATATAAAGCCTTGTTAAAAGCTAATGAATTGAATAATAATATTTTTGGTGGACGTAGCGAAAACAACCAACATTTATTAGAAATTAAGGACGATTTTAGGGTAGAAAAACAAAAACAAGACGCCCTTTTAAAAGAAAAGCGTTTAGCAGAATTAGAACACGAAGATAAAATATGGCTTTTAAAAACAGTCTTACTTATAGTCGTTGTATTGTTTATATCTCTTTTTGCTGCTTTATTTGTTAGAAACTTAAGGATTAAGCATAAATCTGAAAAACTAAATTTAAGAAAGCAACAAGACATAGAGCGAAAACGACAAAACGATATTTTAGAATTAAAAAACAAACAATTGGCGGCATCTGCCCTACAACTCATAGAAAAAGACGAGTTTTTAGAAACAATCAATTCAAAATTATCTAAACAAGATACTCAGATTGATACTAATGTTATTAAACGTATGGTAAAAAGTATTCAAGGGAATACTGCAAGTAATTGGAAAGAATTTGAAGCCCGGTTTACGAATATAAATCAAAGTTTTTATGCTAACATCACAGAAAAATTCCCAAAACTAAGCCAGACCGACCAAAAGTTATGCGCTTTAATAAAATTGAATTTTTCAAGCAAGGAAATGGCATCCATATTAGGGATAAGCGTAGAAAGTGTACACACGTCTCGTTACCGTTTACGCAAAAAATTAGGCTTAGAACGCAATGATAACTTAACCGATTTTATCAATGAATTCTAAACCTGAAAACTATGTATAAAGCCTTATTAATTAATAAGAACTCATACAATTAAAATATGCCATGAATACAAAAATTAATTTAATTAATGTATTCGTGGCAATTTAAAAGTAAGTGGATTATTCCTGTTCTAAAGTCCAGGTTCTTACCCAATCCACTTTCATGGTATTTATAGTGTTATCATTCAATTCAGATTTTGCAGGAAGCCCTCCTAACCAATTATCATTAGAAGTCCACAAATCAAAAATAATTTCTAAATCTCTAGTAAACTCACGATCGGGATATTCCTTTCCAGAACGATCATGTCCTACAACAACACTCCCCGCAGGTTCTCCATCTAAATAAAACTGTATATGTTTGGAATCTTTCCACCACACACCAAAGGTATGGTAATCTTCATTCCACTTTACGTTTTTACTAGGGTTAGTATCTGATAAGTTACTTTGGTTAAAATTATCTTCGTCCCTAATAACTCCCGGCGTTTTGTTTGAATCGGCCTGGAAATATTGCGAATTCATTTGTAGTGGAAAATCTGGCTGGCAATCGCATGATGGTTTTGCATTGTTTTCAATAATATCAATTTCATCACGATTGTAGGAGTCCCCATTATTTAACCAATACGTATTATAGGCAGAAATATATGATGCCTTTATACGGGCTTCGGTATACATTGGGTAATTGGCTTTCTCTCGTGAATGAATTCTTGCCGTTTGAAACCATCTATCTTCCGGATTACTTTCGTTTAACGTGGCTTTAATCCATAAATTTCCATCTGCAACTCCAGAATTTGTACCTGCTGTCGTCATAAATACAGGCACCCCATAATTCCATGTCGATTTAAACCATTTATTGCTGTCCCAAACTTCAAATTCATCAGACATTTGTTCATTTTTTACCCATTTTTTGCCTTCTGGGGTGGTGTTATTTATAGAAACAAATGAGGGATAATTAGGATCTATATTTTCAAAATCTTCAGCGGTCGGTCCTTCTACTGGATTTACGGTAACATAAACAGTCGCCGTATCTGAATCGCCATCCTTATCCTTTAAAGTATACGTAAAACGGTCTTCCCCATTAAAATTTGCCTCAGGAATGTATTCAAAAATACCATCGCTAATTTCTGTAACCTCGCCATGAGTTGCATCGGTTAACAAGCTGTAATCGTCTCCATCGCCACCATCCTTGCCAATATCATCGTTTGCAGATACATTTATTTGGTTTACCTCTCCTGCTTTACTGTTTTCAAATACAATAAGTTCATCATCAACTGCTGTTGGTTTATAATCTTCTTGTACCGATTCGGAATCAGATCCGCAGTGTACCAATGAAAAACATAGCATAGCAATTACGCTTAATTGTATCATATTGCTTAAAAATTTTATTCTTAATACCATTTCAATAGTTTTAAATTCTGCCATCAAAATTATTGATACTAATGATAAACAATACATGATTACACTAGACAAGAACTAAACATAGGTTGATATTTATAATTTTTTACCAACTTTTTATCGATAACTAATCCTTTTTATGCGATTCATTAAAACTGAAACTTAAATTCTGTTGTACTACTATTTAAACAAAAATTACAACACAATTGATTACTAGATACACCTTAAAAATTACTGATTCAAATAATTTTTACGAAACTGCAAAGGCGAACAATTCATAAATTTCTGGAACTGTTTATAGAAATAGGGCAAACTCTCAAAACCACATTCGTATGCAATTTGGCCCACCTGTTTATTGGTCTCTATAAGTTGTTTACACACAATATTTATTCGATATTCATTAACAAACGTAAATAAAGATTTATTTAGTGATTTTTTAAAAAACCTACAAAAGGCTTCATCACCCATTGAAACTAACGAAGCAACATCGTTAAGTATTATTTTTTTATCGTAATGGGCATGAATGTATTCGTATACCTTATCAATTCTCGCGTTGGCTTTTATATTTAAGGAACTCGAAAAATATTCAGAAGACAGCAATTCATAATCATCGATTAATGCGAGTTCATTGAGCAATTGTACGAAACTCATCAATTTATCAAACGCAGGTTTATTTAAAATTGAAACAAGTTCATTATAATAGGTTTCTCCCACTTGTGAACTAAATTTAATGCCCCTTACCGATTTTGCTAATAGATTTTTAATGTGATAAAATTCATCTTTATAAATCCAATCGGCACCTAATAAATTTTCATCCCACTGGAACACCAACGATTTTACTCTAGATCCAGAATTCAAGGTATTCTTCCAACAATGTGGCAAATTACTTCCGAATAAAACAAAATCGCCAGCATCAAATTTCTGTACGCTATTTGCTACATACCTAATCCCCTCTCCTTTTTCTATAAACGTAAGCTCAAATTCTGGATGAAAATGCCAAGGTGCATTAAAATTCACATCCTCATAAACAAAAGCTTTAAAAGAAGAATGAATTGGTGTGCTTACTTTTTCAAATTGTGCTTTCAAAACGGATTTTATTTAAGAAATTAAAAATTAACAGAATTACATTCTATGCAAAAAAACTACACTTATTAACTCCAATACTAAATTACATCAATAAACATGTCAATATAGATACTTTTTTAGCTAAATACGATACTTTCTTGTAAAAACTTTTTTTACACTTTTGTTCATTCCAGCACTAACTTTTAAATGAAATACACCACCCATGGATAAAAGTAAAATTAATGATCCTTTTGAAAATGATAGACTTGAAAAAGGATTTGGCGAAATGGACGACCAAAACGATCCTGTTGTTATGGTATTGGGCCATAAAGATGTAAGACGGTGCGCCCACAATTGGAAAACCTATCAGTCTGGTGCAAAACCTGGACGCATTGTTATTCCTTCAGAAGTAAATATTCGCGACACACGCCAGATCCCTTTTGAGCTAGATCCACCAATGCATGGGGATTATAGAGCACTATTAGAGCAGTGGTTTAAACGCCCTTTAGAAGCAGATTACGAAGCTGAATTAAAAAAACAAATCAGCAACTTGTTTGATGACGTTTTAGATCAAGATAAAACAGAAGTTATTCATGATTTTTCCCTAAAACTACAATCAAGAGCCCTCACTCTATTATTTAACGTACCATTTTCTGTTTCCGAAACTTGGATTTCTTGGGGAACGCATGTTTTTAGAAGTGAAGACACTTCCTTAGATGCCAGTAAAGCAAATGTATTGTACGATTATATTGATGAACAAATTGATAAAAGTAGTGCAAACCCGGGCGATGATTTTTACTCGCAACTTTTAGCATCAGAAGTCAACGGTAAAAAATTAACAAAAGAAGAAATTAAAGGTATTGTTATTTTAACTTTTGCCGGCGGAAGAGATACCGTAATTAATGCGGTTACGAACTCTATTGCTTATTTCGCAGAACATCCAGAATCTTTAGAACGACTACGTAAAGAGCCCGAATTAACAACTACCGCAATAGAAGAATTAGTACGCTATTTTTCACCTTTAACCCAAATGGGACGTGTGGCAACAGAAGATGCTATGGTTTGTGAACATGCCGTAAAAGCCGATACTAGAATTTCTCTAAACTGGGCTTCTGCAAATAGAGATGCTAAGGTTTTTGAAAATGCAAATGAAGTTGTTATCGATAGGAAACTTAATCCACATGTCGCATTTGGTTTCGGAACTCATAATTGTTTGGGCGCTACTCATGCCAGACAAATTTTAAAAATTTTAATACACACTCTAATTGAGAAAGTGGAATCTATAGAGATTCTAGATTATAAAGAAAACATAGAAGACCTTGGCGATTATAAGCGCAAAGTAGGTTTTAATAAAATCAATGTAAAATTCAATAGTAAACTAAATTAAAATGGCTAAAATAATTTTTGTAACAAAAGATAACGATACCATAAGCACTGAAGGAACTACTGGAAGTGTCATGGAACTTGCTGTACAAAACAAAGTTAAAGGGATTGAAGGTAATTGTGGCGGCGTGTGTTCTTGTGCCACCTGCCATGTGCATGTATCTCCAGAAGATTGGGATAAAATTGGTGCTCCGAGCGAATTAGAAAGCGATATGCTTGAATTTGATGAAAATGTAAGTGAGTACAGCCGTTTATCATGTCAGATACAAGTTAGCGATGCCCTTGATGGAGTTATTTTAAAGGTTGCGCAATAGGATGTTAGAACATACTAAACATAAAACATGTGTTGTAATTGGCGCCAGTCATGCTGGTGTTAATTTTGCTTTTAATTTAAGACGAGAAGGTTGGCAAGGCGACATTTTGGTGTTCGATAGTGATCCTGAAATGCCGTATCACAGGCCTCCGCTTTCTAAAACATATATTACTTCGGAAGATGATTCGATAATAGACACGCTATTTCCTGAACAAAATTATAAGACCGATGCGATTACTTTAAATTTAGGTAAGACCATTTTGGCTATAAACAAACACGAAAAATCATCACGCTGCTAGATGGCACCGATCAAACTTACGACAAGCTAGTCATAGCAATGGGCGCACGGCCTTTTATTCCGCCAATTACAGGTATAGAAACGGCAAAAAACCTATTCCCAATGCGCACCTATGCCGATGCTATTCATATAAAAAAGGCCTTAAAAGCATCAGCACAGAAGCGAGTTGTGATTATTGGAGGTGGTTATATCGGTTTAGAAACGGCTGCTTCCTTAAAAAAAATGGGTGCAGACGTTACTGTTTTAGAACGTGAACCACGCGTTTTAGCACGCATTACGGCCCCTGAAATGTCTGAGTTTTTTCAAGATTTACATACCGAAAATGCTGTTGATGTATGCACTAATAAAAATGTAATTTCTATAGAAAACACGGCGCATTCAAATCGAATAATTTGTGATGATAACACGACATATTTAGCCGATGTTATTGTTATTGGCGTTGGAATAAAAGTGAATGTAGAACTTGCACAAGCCGCTGGTTTAGAAATTGAAAATGGTATTAAAGTCGATGAAACATGCCAGACTTCTAACGAAAATATTTACGCTATTGGAGATTGCACGTTTCATTTCAATCCACATTACAAAAGATTTATCCGATTAGAATCTGTTCAAAATGCCGTAGATCAAGCCAAAGTCGCTGCTGCAGCTATTTGCGAACAAACTGTGACTTACAATACTATGCCTTGGTTTTGGTCAGATCAATTCGATGTAAAGTTACAAATGGTCGGACTCTCTACAGGTTACAACCAAATTATAAAACGAGTTGAACTAAACCATCCTAGAAGTCTTTCGGTTTGGTATTTTAAAGACGACGAACTTTTAGCAGTAGATGCAGTTAATAATGCAAAAGCCTATGTTTTGGGTGGTCGTTTTATATCCGGAAAACAACGTATAGATAAGGCTAAATTACAAGATTCAACTATTGCAATTACGCCGAGGAGCATTCTTAAAGATTAAAAACAAACTTAACTATTAAAAAAATTATATGTCCATAATTTCAAAATGCGCGATTGCAAAAGGCGACGGAACTTTTAGTATTGAAACTGTAAATGTAGAAAGTCCAAAAGCCGAAGAAGTACTTGTTAAAGTGAAAGCTGCAGGGCTTTGCCACACAGATCATGATTCCTTACATTGGGGAAAACCTATAGTTATGGGGCACGAAGGTGCTGGTATTGTTGAACAGGTTGGAAATGCTGTTACCGACTTAAACGTTGGGGATTATGTGATTTTAAATTGGGCAACCCCATGCATGTCTTGCTTTCAGTGCCAAGAAGGCAATCAGCATATTTGTGAAAATAATTCGCCTGTTACTGCCGGTGGAAATGGATACACTCCTGGTCATGCGCATTTAGAAGGTACCACTTGGAATAACTCCCCTATTGAACGTTCTTTTAACATCGGAACGCTTTCAGAATACACCTTAGTTAAAGCATCGGCCTGTGTAAAAGTTGAAACCGATATGCCCGTGGCTTCAGCAAGTATTATTAGTTGCGGTGTGATGACTGGTTATGGCTCTGTTGTAAATTCGGCTAAACTTCAAGCAGGAAGTTCCGCTGTAGTTCTAGGCACTGGAGGTGTCGGATTAAATGTTATTCAGGGTGCTAGAATTTCTGGGGCTTCAAAAATTATCGCTATCGATATTAATCAGGAACGTCTAGATATGGCTTTACAATTTGGAGCTACGCATACCATATTAGCCGATAAAAATGATGATGGATTATTAAAAGCTTCCGAAGCCGTTAAAAAACTCACCAATGGCAGAGGTGCCGATTATGCGTTTGAATGTACTGCAATTCCAGCTTTGGGGGCAGCACCATTAGCTATGATTAGAAATGCAGGAACAGCAGTTCAAGTTAGCGGAATTGAAGAAGAAATCACCATCGATATGCGATTGTTTGAATGGGATAAAGTTTACATTAATCCTCTGTACGGGAAATGTAGACCGCAAATAGATTTCCCCAAATTGGTAAACCTGTATAAAAAAGGTGATTTAATGCTAGATGAAATGATTACTAGAACCTACCCATTAGAAGACTTGCAACAAGCTTTAGACGATATGTTGGCTGGTAGAAATGCTAAAGGGGTCATCGTTTTTGATTAGGGAAATAGGAAAGTTATACACCGACACATTAAATTTAATCCATTCTTTAAAAAGCTACATCCTATTTATAAATACCAACATACAAATGACATCGAATTTTAGAACCACAGAAATATCCAATCCCGAATTTGAAAGTAATAACCTGAGATTTATTACCGTAAAATCACGGAATTTAAATGGTCGTGGCGATATTTGTGTATTTGTTCCACCCTTCAAAAATTTAAAAAACGTTCCCATAGTAACGCTGCTCCATGGTGTTTATGGCAGTGCTTGGATTTGGGCACATAAAGCTGGTGTGCACTTTACTGCATTAAAAATGATGGAACAAGGTATAATTCAACCTATGGTTTTTGCCATGCCCTCTGACGGTTTATGTGGAGATGGTTCGGCATATTTACCACATGACAATGCCAATTACGAACAATGGATCGTGAATGACGTGATAGCTGCTGTAACAGAAAACATTTCATGCACTTCAAAAGATTCTCCATTATTTATTTCTGGCCTTTCTATGGGAGGCTATGGCGCTTTAAGATTGGGTGCAAAATATCCAGCGAAATATAAAGCAATTTCAGCACAGTCCTCCATAACCAACATCAATCAATTGCATTTATTTGTTGAAGAGGCAGAATCTAATTACTATCAAAATGACAGAACTACTGAAGATGTTTTTAAACTGATGCTTCAAAATAAAGAAGGCCTACCTCCTTTGCGTTTCGATTGTGGTAAAGATGATTTATTAATTGCCTATAACAGAACCTTACATCAAGAGTTACTAGCTCATCATATCGATCATATTTATGAAGAATTTGAAGGTGCTCACGATTGGTCGTATTGGCAAAAACACGTAAAAAAATCACTGTTATTTTTTAATCAGTTTATTTGAAACTAATCACGTTTTATAAAAAAAATAGAGTTCATTTTCTTCTTATACATTTTACAAAAGACTAAAAATAACACTTCACATAACAACTATGCTGGTAAGGTTACAAGCCTGGATTCACTAGGTTGAAGACCAAAATTTTATTTTTCGAAATTAAAATAGTTCACAGCATTATGGTAACAAATATCTTGCACCATAGCTCCTAAAAATTCAATATCGTTTGGCACCAATCCTTTGTTTAAATCTTCTGCCAATACATCGCATAAAATACGTCTGAAATATTCGTGTCTTGGAAACGACAAGAAACTTCTACTATCGGTTAACATCCCAACAAAACGACTTAAAAGTCCCATATTAGAGAGGGTATTTAACTGCTTTTCCATTCCATCTTTTTGGTCTAAAAACCACCAACCAGAACCCCATTGCATTTTACCCGGCGTACCACCAGTCTGGAAATTCCCCATCATAGTAGCAAACACTTCGTTTTGCGACGGATTTAAATTATACGTTATCGTTTTAGCTAATTGATTGGTTGAATCTAAGGTGTTAAACAACTTCGACATGAATTCTGCCATCGGGAAATCGCCTATAGAATCGCATCCTGCATCTAAGCCTACTTGCTCTACCAAACGACTATTATTATTTCGAATGGGGCCTAAATGGTACTGCTGTACCCAATCTAACTTATGGTATTGTTTCGCTAAATAAATGAATAAAAAGGATCTGTATTTATTGATTTCCAAGGTTGAAAGTGCTTCCGATTTTAATCGTTTTTCAAAAATACTAGATGCTTCTTCTAAAGCGCAATCTTCAATAGTTAAGGCTTCACCAACACCAAAATCTGACAATCGGCAGCCATGGTCATGAAAAAATTGTATTCTAGAATCAATTTCAGCGATAAATTCTGAAAACTTAGTAATCTTGGTTTTAGAAGCTGTTTCTAATTTTTTTAAATATCCAGAGAATTTTTCTTCTGCAATAAAGAACAATTCATCTGCTCTAAAAGTCGGATAAACTTTAGTAAAGAACCCTGCTTTAGCAATTTGTTTATGATAGGCTAAATCGTCTGTAGGATCATCTGTTGTACAAACCACCTCTACATTCATGTGTTCTAAAAGTTGAGCAGGTGTTTTATCTTCTAAAATTTTATTGGCTTGCTCGTAAATAGTTTCAGCGGTACTCGGTTGCAACACCAAATCGATATTGAAATAGCGTTTTAATTCTAGATGCGTCCAATGAAACAACGGATTTCTTAAAGTATAGGTTACCGTTTCTGCCCATTTTTTAAATTTATCTGCTTTTGAAGCCGATCCTGTTATAAATTCCTCATCTATACCATTTGCTCGCATTCCGCGCCATTTATAATGGTCGCCTTGTAGCCAAGCATCGGTAAGATTTCCTATAGGCTGATTTTCTGCAATTTGCTTTGCCGATAAGTGATTATGGTAATCAATAATCGGCATATCTTTAGCGTACTTATGATATAAAATCTCTGCCGCCTTTGAGTTCAATAAAAAATGATCTGTAATAAATCCTTCAGATTGTATAGCTGCCATTTTAAATACTTTTTGCGATTCCAAGTTCTAATCCGCGTAATTCAGCAAGACCTCTTAAACGTCCAATGCCAGAATATCCTGGATTGGTTTTCTTTTTTAAATCGTCTAACATCTGGTGACCGTGATCTGGGCGCATCGGAATATTCCAATCTGTTTTACCTCCAGCTTTACGTTTACGCTCTTCTAAAACAATAGCTTTTACCACATCGTACATTGGCACATCACCTTCTAAATGATTCGCTTCGTGGAAATTCCCAGCAGCATCACGCTCGGTACTTCTTAAATGAATAAAGTGTGCACGATCTGCAAAACGTTTAAAAATCTGAACCAAATCGTTAGACGCAATAACGCCTAAAGACCCGGTACAAAATGTAATTCCGTTAGATCTGTCTGGAACTTGCTCAAACAAATAGGCATAATCGGCTTCTGTACTTACCACTCGAGGAAGTCCTAAAATTGGAAATGGTGGATCGTCTGGATGGATGCACATTAGCACCTCATTTTGTGACGCAACAGGAATAATTTCCTTTAAAAAAGCGACTAAATTCGCCTTTAATACCGTAGCATCAATATGGGCATAAGTATCTAAAACGGTTTGAAACTGCTCTAAAGTATAACCTTCTTCTGCTCCTGGTAATCCTGCGATTATATTGTTTACCAACTGTGTTTTGTCGGCTTCAGTCATGGCATCGAAATAACGTTTTGCCGTGCTTTTTTCTGCTTCCGTATACGTCGATTCTGCTCCTGGGCGTTTCAGTAAAAACAATTCGAAAGCTGCAAAAGCAGCAGCATCGAAACGTAAGGCACGAGACCCATCGGCAACTTCGTAATTTAAATCGGTACGCGTCCAATCCAGAACCGGCATAAAATTATAACATACTATGTGAATGCCACAAGCAGCTAAATTTCCGATACTCTGTTTATAGTTGTCTATATACTTCTGAAAATCTCCAGAGCGTGTTTTTATACTTTCATGAACGGGGATACTTTCTACCACGCTCCATGTTAATCCAGCCTCTTCAATAGTTTTTTTCCGTTCTAAAATATCTTCTGTTTTCCAAACGGTTCCGTTAGGAATATGATGTAAGGCCGATACAATACCGGTTGCACCTGCTTGTTTTATATCTGATAAGGTTACTGGATCTTTTGGTCCGTACCATCTCCATGTTTGTTCCATACTATTACATATTATGTTTTAAACTCCGCTATACGCACTAAATCCGCCATCGATTGGAATAACAACACCCGTTACAAACGACGATGCATCGTCGCATAAATAAAGCGTTGTACTAATTAAATCTTCGGGCACACCATAACGCCCCATTGGCGTTTGATCTATAATTTGTTGTCCGCGTTGCGTTAAACTTCCGTCGGTATTTGTTAATAGAGTTCTGTTTTGATCGGTTAAGAAAAATCCTGGAGCAAGTGCATTTACACGGATCCCGACTTTAGAAAAATGAACTGAAAGCCATTGTGTGAAATTTGAAACTGCGGCTTTAGCACCACTATAGGCAGGTATTTTTGTTAAAGGTGTGAAGGCATTCATTGAAGAAATGTTTAAAACGCTACAGCCTTTTTTACCAATCATATCTTTTGCAAAAATTTGGGTTGGTAATAAGGTTCCTATAAAGTTTAAGTTAAAAACAAACTCAATACCTTTAGTATCTAAATCGAAAAACGTTTTAAATCCTTCTGTTGTATTTTTTAAATCGTCTGCTTCTAAAAACGGATTAGAAGTTGTTCCAAGCGGGTGGTTTCCTCCTGCTCCATTCACTAAAATATCGACAGTACCGTAAGCAGCATTAATTTTAGACTTAGCCTCTTCTAAAGATGCTTTTTCTAATACATTGGCCATAACGCCCATCGCTGTTCCGCCTGCGGCTTCTATTTCTTTAGCGACTTGTTCTGCGGCTTCTAATTTTAAATCTAACACGGCAATTTTATGCCCTTGTTCTGCTAATGCTTTTGCTAGTGTACTGCATAAAACACCTCCAGCTCCTGTTAAAACGACTACTTTACTCATGTATGAATGCTATTTTATTTTTATAAATTTCGTGTTCGCACACACAAATATAATAAATTTTAGTGTACGCCCACGAAAAACACATCTTATTTATAATAAAATGCTTTAATTTGTACTTTCACAATTAATGAACACCAACAAAAAAGCATGATAAGAATAAAGGATATTGCAAAAGAAGCCAATGTTTCTGAAGGCACAGTAGACCGTGTTTTACACAACCGAGGTGGTGTTTCTAAAAACACAGAAGCCAAAATACGTAAGATTTTAGAACTTAGAAATTACAGCATAAACCCCGTTGCTAGTGCTTTAGCAATGAAAAACAAACATAATATTGCAGTTTTAATTCCGGAATACAATGAAACAGATTCTTTTTGGAAATCGCCTTATCTAGGGATTTTGAAGGCAAGTGATGAAGTTAAAAATATCGGAATAACTGTCAATTATTTTAAGTTTAACCAATACGAACCGGCTTCTTATCTGGAATCATTTGAAGCTTTATTAAATAGCGAACCTACAGCTGTAGTTTTCGCGCCGATGTTTTTAAATGAAACAAAACACATAACTACGCAATTAGAAACCGCTAATATTCCTTATCTATTTCTGAATATTGATATTGAAGGCTTTAACAACCTTACTTATATTGGACAAGATTCTTATACTTCCGGGTATATTGCAGGAAAATTGATGCATTTAGGGATGGAAAAAGAGTCTAAAATATTAATGATTCAATCTCGTGAACAGTCTGGAGATAATAATGCCATTTCTAAACGGATACACGGATTTAATGATTTTTTTAAGGACCATACTCCGGAAACCGTTCCTATTAATTTGAAAATTGAAAATTTTAATGATGTTTTAAAAACACAGGAGAGTATTAAAAATACTTTAAATTCTAACGATTCTATACGTGGTATTTTTATTCCGTCTAGTCGAACTTCAGTTATTGTTGACTGCTTAAAACAAAGTGAACCAAACGAATATAAAATTATAGGTTTCGATAATACACCACAAAACGTTGACTGTCTTAAACAGGATGATATTTCCTTTTTAATTTCTCAAAAACCTTTTGAACAAGGCTATGAATCTATCCGATTAATGTCTGATTATTTACTAAAATCGAAAATACCAAATGACAAGGTGTACCTACCAATAGACATTCTAATTAAAGAAAATGTAGTGTATAACGACATGAATCAATTGATGTTTGAAAATGCGATTTCTGAAGCTTAACATGTAAATGTATTTCAAAAAAATAATCAAACAACAAACGATTTTTACAGCGTTAGTCATTTGACTATTATATTCTCTACTAAAATTTAAAGCTAGAGTTTATTGTACATCTAGATTTCGTTTTCTAGTTAAGGCTTCTAAAAAGTAATAATCGCCATACACTATGGGCTCATCTATTTCATCATTTTTGGGCCAATTTCCGGTACTATGATCTAAAACAAATGGTCCGTTAACCGTATCTTTTAAAAGATAAGCTTCAGAATTTAAAGTATTTAAAACCTGTGTTGCAAAATCTAGATAGGTTTTGTTGTTTGTATAGGTATATAATTCAAATAATGCCGATGTTACTATAGCCGCTGCCGAAAAATCCGGATTAAAACATGGCATTAACAGCATTATAAACATAATCTTACTGGCAGTATTTTAAGTGTGCTCTAATTTACTCTCTGTTTTTTATATATAAATCTTGCACTAATACAATTAGAATAACAATTATTGGAGTTGCTAAAACCAATCCCCATATCCCTGTAAGTGTTCCCATTATAAGCTGTGCGATAATTATAAGCGCAGGAGGCAGATTCAGTAATTTTTTCTGAACAAGTGTTGTAATAAAATTACTTTCAATAAACTGAATAAGTATATAAAGTCCTGCGACTAAAAGTGCTGTTTCAGGGCTCTGTAAAAGGCCAATTAGTACTGCTGGGATTAATGCTATTAAAGGTCCGAAATTTGGAATAAAACAAATTAAACCAGCTAGAAGAGCTAAAACAAGCCAAAGCGGAATTCCAATAATAGCCAAACCTACTGCCGTTAAAACAAAAACAATAAACATAGAGAAGAAGGTTCCTTTTAACCAGTTAAGTAACTGATTGCTTATATTATTTAGGACTTGCCTACCTGTTTCTTGCCCCTTAATGGGTATGAGTTGTACTAAGCCATTAATGTACGTTTTGGGAGATATCGTGAAGAAAATTCCAATGAATAAAATAACATATAGATCGCCAAAAAATCCGAATGTAGATTGGAAGAATTGCCCAGCAAAACCTTGTGCTTTCTCAATCGAGTCTCTAGAAGAGAAGTTGTCTACAATAGTTCTACCTATCGAACTTTCATTTAATTTCGCCTTTGCATTTTCAACGGTCTTAGGTAAGGTTTCTACGAGTTCAGCCATTTGATCTTGTACTTTTGCACCAATCAACCAGAATAATCCTATGACTATTAAAAAGGTACTTATAATGGAAATAGCGACACATATTCCTTCTTTCCATTTGGTCTTTTTTTGAATAAAACTACTCAATCCTCTGAAAAATATAGCGATAAGTGCACCAGCTAATATTAGTAAAAAAACTCTAAATGTAGCTTTTAAGAGTAATAAGGTAATTATTGAAAAAGCAAGTATTCCAACGACTATCCAAACCTTTTTTTGAAAAGACGGATTGTTTTCTGAAGTAGATTGAGGTTTGTTTTCTTTCATCTTAATAGTGTAATGACTTAAATCATAAATCTACATTTAAATTATTTGATTTATGTGCTGCATTGCAATAGACTCAGACGCTAAAAATCATAATAAAACTATAAAGTTACATACGTTTAAAATAGAAAGTTGCCCTCATAAAAAAAATAAAAAACGCAACGTACTATAAGTGTTTGAGTTAGATGAATATAATTGAAATTATCTAATTAATAATCTTTTATATGAAATTTTATCATATTAGTAAATGTGATTGCTTTTTAGTACTTTAATTGTGGAATTTTACAAGTGTACATGTGAAATACATTTGTGAATTAAAAACAAAAGGATGGAATTTTTTAAAAAAATAAAACAAATTACACACTTAATGAAGCAAGTAGACTTTGCCGAATTAAATAAGATTTCAGAAAAAATAGACTTACCAAAAATTATGAAATCTGTTGGCGAACTGGATGATACTCAGCTTAAGGGATTAACTAAACTACTCACCGAAAAAGCCAAAAAAGGACAACGCCAATTGCCACCTATAGATGGTGATTTCTACGATTACGATTTAAAACTGACTCAAGACCAGCGAGAAATTCAAATGAAAGTGCGCAATTTCATGGAGACCGAGGTCGAACCTATTGCAAACGACTATTGGAATCGTGCAGAATTCCCGATGGAAATTATACCAAAATTAGCCAAGCTAAATATTACAGGAGTGGCCTATGTAGGCTATGGCTGTCCTAATTTATCATTCGTTATGGA
This sequence comes from Formosa haliotis, assembly GCF_001685485.1. Lineage (NCBI taxonomy): Bacteria > Pseudomonadati > Bacteroidota > Flavobacteriia > Flavobacteriales > Flavobacteriaceae > Formosa > Formosa haliotis. The sequence continues at coordinate 740,796 of NZ_BDEL01000001.1, forward strand.
AGGTATTATCGCTGAAGAAATTTCTAGAGTCGATGTCTCTATATCTACTTTTTTTGGGGTGCATAGCGGATTGGCAATGGGATCTATTTACCTATGCGGAAGTGAAGAGCAAAAACAAGAGTGGTTGCCAAAAATGCAAAAAATGGAAAGCATTGGTGCATTTGGTTTAACAGAACCTAATGTAGGAAGTGGCGTTGCTGGTGGTATGGAAACCACATGTAAAAAAGTGGGTGATGAATGGATTTTAAACGGACAAAAGAAATGGATTGGAAATGCCACTTTTGCCGATGTTATTATAATCTGGGCAAGAGATGTAGATAGTAATCAGGCGAAAGGCTTTTTAGTTCGAAAAGGAAATCCAGGTTATAAAGCGGAGAAAATTGAAGATAAAATGGCCTTAAGAACGGTACAAAATGCCTTAATTACAATTACAGATTGTAAAGTGCCCGAATCGGATAGGTTACAAAAAGCAAATTCATTTCGAGATACAGCAAAAGTATTAAGAATGACTAGGGCTGGCGTAGCTTGGCAAGCTTTAGGTTGTGCTCGAGGTGCCTATGAGAGTGCATTAAAATATACCAAGAAACGGGAACAATTTGGGAAACCTATTGCTAAATTTCAGCTGATTCAAAATCATTTGGTTGAAATGTTAGCAAACTTAACTGCAATGAAAGCGATGGTATATCGTCTTTCAGAATTACAAGATCAAGGACTTTTAACAGACGAACATGCGTCGCTTGCTAAAGTGTTTTGTTCTATGCGAACTCGAGATGTAGTAAGTCGTGCGCGAGAGGTAATGGGCGGAAATGGAATATTATTGGAATATGATGTAGCGCGCTTTGTAGCCGATGCAGAAGCCATATATTCTTATGAAGGCACCAAAGAAATAAATACTCTAATAGTTGGAAGGGCGATAACAGGTTATAGTGCCTTTGTGTAATGGTATTTAAAATTTATCTCTAAAAAAGATATTTGCATTACAACTTTCAATTAACATGGGCATCATATTTAAATCTTAGAAATAGATCTTTTAACAGTTAAACCATGCAGAATAATTGAAATTAAAATGACTAAAGATATAATAGAAAATAGCTGGTCGGTATTCTCAAATTCACCATTTTTAATGGCATAGGTTAAATAAAAAACAGAGCCTATGCCTCTAATTCCGAAAAAAGATATGGCTAATTTTTTCTTTAAATCTAAACCAGAATGTGTTAGTGCAACATAACCTAATACAGGTCTTGCTACTAAAACTAAACAAAAACAAAATAGCACTAATTTAAGATCGAGGAAATTTAAGATACCACCCATTATAGATCCTCCAAAAAAGACCATCCAAAAGATGATAAGAAATTTTTCAACATTGGTAATGAATGCTAAACTGGGTTCGTAATTATTACTTTCACCATGTATATGCGCATGATAATGTGCAAAAAGGCCAGTAAAAAACACACTGATAAATCCATAAGAGCTCATAAGCTCAGCTAAGCCATAAGACACTAATGTTAGCGAAATGGCGACAAAAGCTTGATGAATTTTGCTTTCTCTTTTTTTGGTCAGTTTAGTGGTAAAATAACTATATAGAAATCCGATAAGTATACCGACTAAAACCCCAACTACAATTTTGTATAACACATGGTAACTTAACCAAGTTGTCCAAACTTCGCTGTTTAAATTATCGCTTTTAGACCATAAAATAGCCAAATAAACAAACGGAAACGCCAAACCATCATTTAAGCCTGCTTCTGCAGTTAAATTATATTTTACACCAATATTTCTTTTAGACACATCGGACTGTTTTTCATTAAGTTGAATTTCGGAAGCCAATGCTGGATCTGTCGGCGATAAAACCGCGGCTAATAATAATGCAAGTGCTTCAGAAAAGTCTAAAATAAAATATGAATACAGGAATACAAAAATCATGAAAAGAGGCATCGTAATGCCTAATAATCGTAATGGGTTCCGCCATTCTTTCCAAGTATAGTTTAAACCTATTTTTAACCCTGCTACCATTATACTAATAATTACAACCATTTCGGAAAACTTTAAGGTTGAATCAATATCCCAAATCGGATCGGGCCAAGGTAACGGCGCTTTTAAATAATACAATACGCCACCTAAAATAAGAAAAGGTATGGTATAACTAATCTTAAAATACTTTAGAACTATGGGTGAAAAACTAGCTAAAAGTGTGGTTAAACCAATAATTAATAATATTATAAAATAGGATGGCATATAAGGTTGGAGGTTAGTAAATAATCATACTATTTTTTTGGAATAACTTTTAATTTTAAAAAATAATAAGGATTATCCCCTTACGGAATAATCCTTATTTTAGAATTATCTTCTAGACTTCTGATTACTTTTAAATGGGTTGTTTTCGAACTCATGTCTGTTGTAAAAACTTTCCTCATCATAAGGGTAATTTTTATGAGTTTTCGATTGCAAATCAGTTTCATCTATTTCAGTCTTAGAGAAATAAGAAGCACCAATGGTATGAAATTTTCTTATTTCGTCACGTGCCAGTTCTCTAATCCGTTCTTCATTAATAGTATCGTTCGCATGAATAGTTTCTATTCTTTCAGTTTTTAGAGCATCCTGATGGTTTTGATGCGCATAATCTCGTTTATAAGAATCTAATACTTGTACTTCGTAAGCGCGATCTACATTGTCACCTTTTCGATAACGTTTAGTTTCAGAAAACGTTCTGTAGTTTACAGTGTGGGTGTAAACGTGTTTTAAATCGGAATTTATATCTATCAAACCAATGGGTATAATAATATGATTTTCACCATCTTTATTAATAAACTCTCTAACCTCCCCGTTGCCGTCGGTACTATATGGATCATGACTTGCGTCAATAATAGATTTGTCTACCTCTACGTCTATATAAACAACGCGCTGTGCTTCTTTATTAACTAGTAAATTATCTACTTTTCCTATTACTCGGTTATCTATGTCTTTTACGTCCCAACCTCTAATATCGGCATAGCCTTCAGAAATTTTATAATCGGAAAGTTCGTCTAAATCGTATAAGTGCTTTTCGTTTGTGTTCATTTTTGTAAGATTTAATAATTAATAGTTGTCAAGATTTCATAAGCTGTATTAAGATAATCTTGAATGTTTTTTTGTTGCTTTGCCCAGTCTGTAGAAGCATTTAGTTCATTAGAAACGGTCTTTAAATTAGAAACTTCCTTGTCTAAATTTGGAGCATTTTTATTCTGAATTTCAGAAATAACAGCGGTAATCTCAGAACTTAGCGTTTTTAAATCTAATTTGCTGAAATCCTCTTGCCCCATTTGAGCCGACTTAAATTGAATTAATTCTGATTCTAAATTCTTTAAAGAAGTAGAATTATACAAGTTCGTTTCTACTGCTTTAGAAGCAGAGGCATTGGCTAAATTGTAAAAGGCTTTCGCCGTGTATATATAATCTGTTCCTAACTTCATCGAGTCTTTTAATGATTCTTCTACATTAACTAAGTAAGTTGAGCTGGGTTTGTACTTGGTAGTTGTATTGCTAGACGGTGCATTATTATAGCTCGAATTACTATTATCGGAAATTGTATCGGTCATTACTGGCTGATTTGTATTGATATCATCCATATAATCGTCGTTATTATTAGTTGCATAAAACAGGAATGATATTATTCCTAAAACAACTATTAATCCTAAAATCCAAGGCCAAATTGGCTTTTTCTTTTCTATTTTAATTTCTGCCATATCATTTTAATTTTAGTGTATTCAGAAAACTACAGGAGTTTCTTCTACATTGTTAGACTATAAAATTATAAATGAAAACGCTAGTGGGATTACTCCATCGAGAATTATATTAACCTTAAAAATTAAGGCAGATGTTGTATCATGTATTATACTAAATATATTTCTATACGAATGAAATTTCGATTTTATTTACCAAATATGTTTCATTCCTGTATTATTTACCATTTTAATTTGGTGGTCCGTAGGGTTATAAATACTTAAAAAACTTTCAAAATCGATTAAGAATATAAATGACACAGAGAATAAACGTAGATCCGGAACCTTTTTATTTCAAGCATTAATATTATGTGTTTTTGAGTAGTGAAATAGTTTTAGCCTACAATAAGTGAATACCTCACTCATTTGAGCATTATGATAGTTAATTTAAGGGAGTAAAATATAATTTATATACTGACTATCAAAATCTTAGTCTAATTCTGGTCAACAAATTTTAAGATTTTATTTTGTTATCCGATTTGTTGACATTTTATTTAATATTATTTGTTTTATTTTGATATTATCAAAAACAAAAAAAACCTTGTAAATCATAAGACTTACAAGGTTTTCAGTCGGGGTGGCAGGATTAACCATCAAACCACAACCCACAGATCTTCAACACACTAACACCGTTACGTATTAATTACTCACCGAATAGTACACTTTTATTAACAAGAACTATAAAACAATAATTAGCTTATCATTTCTATGTATAAAGATACAATTAAAATTAACCCTATTTAAATATTATTGATTGTTGAAATAGTATTTTTAAATCTGATAGAATATTTTCTGCTCAAATTTATGACGGGTAATACCTTATAATAAATGTAACAAATGGTCAATTTCTTTAATTATTCCTAATTAAGGAGTATTGAAGCATGTTAAAATTCAAGATATTCAAACCTCTACTCAACCATTTAAAATAAATTCAGGAAATCAGTAATCAAAACTAAAATATCCAAAACCTTAAAACATTTAACATTATGGCCACAAGTATCGTAACAACAGAAGACCTTATTGAGTTTAGAGCAAAACTTCTACAGGATATCAAAACCCTATTATCGAATAAGGATAAGAAAGAGTTCAAAAAACATATTAGATCCTCCGAAGTTATGAATCTTTTAAATATTAGCCCTGGAACATTACAAAACTTTCGTATAAACGGAACAATACCATATACCAAAATTGGAAATATTATCTATTATAAGTTAACAGACATTCAAAAGATATTAGAAGAGAATAGAATATCAGATGGTGGTCCACATTAAATTACTATTTATTCTACATGCTTTTACCAAATAATGCTCAAGTCTGTCTTGAGCATTATTTATTTAGTGTATTTGCTATTTGCTAAACTTAAACTTATTCTCTAAAAAACTACTTAATAATTAATCTATTAAATATACTGAAATCCAATTTTAATAGCTTGTCTTATTTTCTAAATTTCAATTTTTTTACTTCACTACATTTCCATTCTATAATCCGAGTTTTTTTTCTGTGGAATAACTTATTCAAAAAGAATTCCGAAATGGTTATTAAGGGTTTGGTTGATGCTTCTCAATACTCATTGATAATAGTCATCATTCAGTCAAAACATGTTTTTAGAACCTACTCTAATGTTTCTTTTCTGATTCCTAAATATTCCACAGGAAAAATACACTTCATTTCAAAAAATTAAGCCTCAAAAGTAAAGCTATCGACTAGGTCTTCCTCATATTTTTACTAGCCAACTTGAACTTTTCTATCATAGAAACCCTACTTCAAAATTTCAAATCTTTCTCCTTATTATCTGTATTCATAGTTTTGGGTAAAAAATGTACCGGTTTTATTAGGCTGAGCTGGTTTTTGGGTAAAAAAACAGATAATCAATTGGTTGAAAGCTAAGCTAGGCAAACACAACAACCTAAAAACCAATTAATTATAAAGAGTGTAAAATTAGTAACCGCGCGCTAGCGGGTTACCCTCTTGCTCTTCAATTTCGTCCCGTAACATCGGGACAAAAATCAGACTACTAGATAAGCTCTACTTCGAATGGAATAATTAAATAGTGGTCAATTATTGTTTTCACTATAAAAAAATTTACGATGATTATTTTTTAATCAAAACTCAAATATTTTAGAATTAACAAAACCTATATCATTCATATCGAAAGAATACTCATTTTTTTTTAATTTAATTATATCTTTTTTTACTGCTAATTAACATCCAATATTCAAGCTTGACCAAGACTTATAAAAGTGGTGAGGAACGAACCCGGTTATGCAGTCTTCAAGTTTGAATATTGTAATTTAGCAGTCTAAAAAAGATCATAATAATATTTAGAAGACAGTTTTTCAATTCCATAATAACTTAAATTAAATTCCTTTTAGAATTAGGAAAATGACTTAAATTAAAAATAATACTCAGAAAGGTAAAATCCAACTAATAATGGGTAAGACACTTTATAGAAAACAGACAGATTTATTGCTATTTTGAAGATTACTATTTATTTCAGAATACATGAAAACAATTTTCAAAATAACTGCAGGTTTATACTGTATTTTAGCCTCTTTCCAATTATTAGCGCAACAAAAGCAGCCTAATGTTTTATTTATTGCGGTAGATGATTTACGTGCCGAATTAGGAACATACGGCTCTCCCATTGTAAAATCGCCAAATATTGATGCCTTAGCAGAACAAGGCATACAATTTAATCGTGCCTACTGTCAGCAAGCTATTTGCGGACCATCTAGAGCAAGTATCATGACGGGATCTTACACTGAAACGATAAACGTTATCGATCTTTTTCAAGATTTTCGAGCTAATCGTCCTGCTATTAAAACCATTCCGCAGCATTTTAGAGAAAACGGATACGAAACCGTTTATACTGGTAAAGTATTTCATGGTCAATATACAGACGATGAGATGTCTTGGAGCAGAAAGCCAACCCGCGTGGAACGCAACGCAAATACACCAAAAACAGAAGGCGGTTATGCTCTTGAAGAAAGCCAATTAATCTACATAAACAATAAGAAAGCTTTAGATACAAAATATGGCGAGAAATTAATTAGAGAAAATTGGCTAGCAAAAGGCCCTGTAACAGAATGTGCCGATGTACCCGATGAGACCTATGATGATGGCTACAATACCAAACTTGCCATTGCTACTTTAAAAGATATGGTTAACAAAGGCGACAAACCTTGGTTTATCGGTTTAGGCTTTAAAAAACCACATTTAGATTGGATTGCTCCTAAAAAATACTGGGACTTGTATGATGAAAAAAACATTCCGATTTCCACACAAGTAAACCCGCCTAAAAATGGTGCTAGTATGGGTTTATCAGAATCTTTAGAAGTTCGTGTGTCTGCCGATATGCCTAAAACTGGTCCGTTTTCGCCTGAACTACAACGCAAGTTAAAACACGGTTATTTTGCCTGCATTAGTTATATCGATGCGCAAATTGGTAAAATGGTTGCCGCGTTAAAGGCCACAGGACAATACGAAAACACGATAATTGTATTATGGTCCGATCATGGTTTTAACTTAGGAGAAATGGGCTATTGGGGAAAAGCGACCAATTATGAACTTGCAACCCGTGTGCCTTTTATAATTGTAGCTCCAGAAACCAACAAAAAAGCTAAAGGAAAAGTCTCGAATGCCACTGTAGAATTAATTGATGTATTTCCAACTCTGTGTGATTTAGCTGGTTTAGACAAACCAAGCCATTTAGAAGGACAAAGTTTGGTGCCAATTTTAAAGAAACCAAGTTTAAAATCTCAAAAACCTGCTTTTAGTGTGTTCCCTACCCCTGCACTTCGCGAATGGGCTGCAAGACCTTTTACCCCACCATTTAGAACGACCTTTTTCATGCCTTTAATTGAAAAAATCGAGACTAAAATTGAAACCCAAATGGGCGATAAATGGGATAGAAAAACATTTGAACAATTTGTTATGGGTTACGCCATGCGCACCGATCGCTATCGATTAGTACTTTGGAAAGATCGCAGACACCCTGAAGCCACACCACTATTCATCGAACTTTACGACCATGAAAAAGACCCTAATGAAACCGTAAACATTGCTAATAAAAATCCAGAATTGGTAACAAAATTAACTGAAACGTTTAATAAAGAGTACAGAAAATCTTAATTAATGTTAAGCTTATAAAAACGGAAATCTCATGTGTAAGGCATGGGATTTTTTTTGTTTGCTATCTTAACTCATCTGCAAAGAAGTATGCCTATAAAAGTTTATACTCAAAACATTATAATCAACAAATTTAATATATAGTTCCTTCCGTAGCACCCTTATATTCGGTATAATACGCCAATTTAAGCTTCCTCTACAGCCATTAACCTATCCTGAAATAAAACCCTAAAAAGTGTTCCTTTTAAGTTTTAAATCTTTAGGGAATTAAGAGTCTCAATAGAATACAATAATTGTCTGTTTTCAACATAAAAAAACTCAGGCAAATCATGTATTTACCTGAGTTATAAGACTAACACTAATTATATTACGACACTATTCTTGTTTCCCTATACTAAGTTTAGTATTTATAGCTTTAATATTTTTTGATTCCGATTCGCCATTTGACCAGGTTACTTTTACTTTTCCTGGTTTAGTACAGTTGCCTAAACCAAAATGCATTTGATTATTAAAACCTTGTGAATATTGTGCTCCTGTAGAGCCAATACGATGTTTTTGCTTATTTCCACAGGCATTCACTTCTACTAACGCGCCTAAAGCTGTCGTGTTATTCTTTGCAGAATTTCCGACCTCAACCGTTATAAAATTAGTGTTTTTAATTAGCGGCAAGTCGTTTTTAAACAGATGCCATTTACCACGTTCGTTCCCAATAACCACATCCACTTTACCATCTTCATTATAATCGATAACTTCAACAGCCATACCTATGGCTCCTAATTCTGTTGAAATAATTTGGCTGTGTTTCAATTCTTCAAAACCTTCATCACCATAATTTAAATACAAAATAGATGCGTTTTCATTTACCAAATCACCTCTTTTAATCACTAAAACATCGGTAAATCCGTTGTTATCAAAATCGGCAACGGTTGCAGCGGCGCTATGTTCTTCAAAAAAGATATTCATTTTCTTGGTAACATCCTTATATTTTCCACCCACGTTTTCCAATAACACATCGGTTAACCCTTTTGGATGTTGATAGGCTGGGTAACTTTTAACTCCATGAACAACGCCTGTTGCTGGCGCAAATAAATACCCCGCGATACGCCAAGCATCGTTACCAATATAACCTATATAAAATCCTGTTTTATCTTTATAATTGGCGTTATCTGGAAAGCCTAAAGCATTACTATTTACCAATGTTATGTCTTTTCCCGAATGTGTTTCACCAGGAAACTCATAATCGTAAGAGGCCTCACCTATAAAATATGTGGCGTTGTTTGGCCATTGCGACTGGAAATTTTCCATTTGTAAAACATCGCCAACTTTTAAATTATCAAACAAGAATTCTCCACGCTTTGTAAAGAAACCCCAAGTTTTGGTATCGCTATTAAAAAAGGTCTCTCCAATTTCAAAATCTAGACCTCTAGTGATGTATAAATCTAAATCCCCATCGTTATCGAAATCTATTTCATTGATACTTGTAACGTCTAAAATATTATAAGGAAACACTTTGTCTGTGGCATCGGTATAGGTTAAATCGCCTTTACCTAAAAAGGCCTGAACACGACCATTACCGTAAAGTAAAATATCTAATACCCCATCGTTATTAATATCGGTTACTACTGTTTTTTGTCCGTCGGCTTTAACTGCTGGTAATTTCGATTTCACAAATAATTCGCCTTTACCATCATTTTCATAGACATAATTTTCACTTTCACCTTTTTTAACCGCATCGGGAAAAGCAAAATTTAACAAATCTAAATCCCCATCATTATCCCCATCGATAAACTTTACGGTACGACCACGCATAAACTCTAAAGGCACTTTAAATTCTGGTAGCGGAATAAATTCGCGCTGTTTATTTACCGTATAAACTTTAGAATTTCTAGCATTACTACCAGAACCGCCACCGCGAGACATAATAACTTCTAATTGTCCGTCTTTATTGATGTCGCCAATAGATAAACCATGTAAATCACCCATGATAATGTCTATAGGTTTTGCAAATTTGCCTTTATTATTCCAACAAACTTGAATGCCATAGCCATGATCGTTAATAAGTAAGTCTTGGTAGCCATCGCGATCTAAATCGGCAACTACAGGGGCGTCCCATTTTCTTAAATTTTTCTCCTGACGCGGAAATATCTTGTTAGAAACCTCAGAAAAAATAAGGGGTAATTTTGCTTCCGATTGTGCAAAACCTCTATGCTGTAACCCTACAAAAAGCCCTAATGTAAGACCTGCTAAACACAGGTTCATTTTATTTAATTTCATTTTAATAATTCTTTTTTATAGCACTTCATGCTTCAACTACACCCAAAACTATTGCGTCACATTTAATAATAATACACCATTTGATTTTAACTCGAAATCTGAATTTAAAGCCTCGCCAGTCATCATATTGGTCAGTTCTAATTTTTGACCGTTTTTATGTGACAGATTTAATTTCGCGGTGTTTTTACCAATATTAAGTAGGTTTACAATATAACTTCCATTAGCATTTTTAGCAACTCTCCAAACACAACCCTTTGCGCCTAAGCCATTGGTTTCTTGCAATACAAGTTCTGGTAAACTGTTTGAAATTAGCTCTAAAGCTTTGCTTTTAATGGTTTCGATGCTTGCTTTTTTATCCATTTGAATTAAAACACCCTTACCTTCAGTTAATTTTTGGGTACGTTTGGCACCATACTCATTTAATGATAAGCTTTCTTCACCATCTAAAATTACCGTTCCGCCTTGGTTAAGATAATTTTGTAAGGTTTCAAATTCGGCATCGGTAGCATATTGCGTTTTATAAACAAGGATAGCATCCCAGTTAGATTGATCTTGATTTTTAATGCTTTTTTCGGTTGCATAACCTAACGGAAATCCTTCAAAATACAGAGATTCATACATATGAAATAGGCCTTCCATATGATGTTTTATATTAATTGCTGAAGCTTCAGAATAAAATAAACGCAATGGTCTTTTTTGGTTTCTTAATGCAAATAACTCTTCAGAAAAAGAATTTAAATCCATCATAACCTGCGTATATTCATTGGCCACTTGAGGCTGCATATTAACCGAGCCTGCAAAAGAACCCGCTAAGGCAGGATCGAAAAAGTTTAGTTCGCCCTCTAAACGATCTTCTGGCGAGCCATCTGGATCTCTTGCCCAAAACCAAGCCAGTTGGGCATCCATACCATGCAAGGTTGCTAACCAAGTGGTGCTTCTTACAAAATCTGTAGACAGGTCTAGTTTTCTCCAACGTGAAGCTGATAAAAAATGGGATTCTGAATTAAAATTAATTTTTTTAGGCGATACCGATTCCATAAAATCGTAAGACACACTCATTTCCTCCCAGAAATAAGAGTAGCGCTCCTCCCAAGCTTCTGGTTTATTTAATCTATTATCATGCTCTCTAATTTTAGCATCGTTACCAATCATGGAAGTTAAATTGGTTAATGCTTCGGTATCGATACCATGCGTACGACCACTTTCGGTAAACATGTTCGGCATGATTTTGATGCTTGTATCGGCATCAGGATTTGTTTTACGTAATTCGCCTTGTAAATATGAAAACCAATCTATACTTCTGTCCATATTATAACGGCACCAGTCATACCATATTGGTGTGCCTTGCTTGGCCTTATCGATAGGGATTTCAATTTCAACTGCAGCGAAATTTTTAAACGAGGTATTCCAGTTTTTATTCAAGGCTTTTATATTGCCCTTGTATTTCACCTCTAACCATTTTTTTAATTTATCTATGGTATAAGAAGACAGCTCGGTCATTTCATGAAAACGAGAAGTCCAGTGTCCTTTTTCAGAAAACCAGTGAGGTTCATTAGATAAAATATAGCCCATTTGTGTGACTTTTTTCCCTTTGGTTAATTCACCCGATTTTTGAATAACATCGCTCCAAACCTTTCTAGCTAAAGGGTTATCGATATCGAAACCAGTAAATAAGGAACGTCCTTTTTCAATTTCAGGATCTTGTTTATGTACCCAGTCTGGCATACCCATATTCCAAAGGATTAGAAAACCCACGTTGGTATCTGGAATATCTGTAATAAGTTTCAATTTTTCCTGATCGAAAGTACCATCTTCTTTTAAAATATAAGGATTAATAGCACGGTCTTGATTAACTTCATACAACGTACTTCCACCGTGATAAATGTTTCCTAAATAATCGTTGTATACACTTGTATTGGTTAGCGGTTTTCCAACAGTTTTAGAAAAGTAATCGTATAAAAACACTGGTTTTCCATGACTTAAAAACATATCTTTGGCAACTTCAATGTTCTCCCAATCGACTTTAGCCACTGGTCTGCGTGTTATTTTACCCGCTAAAACTTGCTCTAAATCGTTTATGCTTTTATCTAAGATTTGAATAACTTTTTTTCTTTCAAAATCTGGTAAATCTTCAGCCGATTTCTTTTTGTCTTCAGCTAAAGGTGCATAATAACCAAATAGTTTTTCGATGTCGTCTTGGTGTGCTTCATCCCAATTTGCAAATTTTAAAAACTCGTGAGCAAACCAAACGGTGGTTTCCTCTCTTGTAACATCAATAGATTTGGCTTTAGCGGTATCCATTAAATTTGTTAACGTTTCAATTTTGTCTTGAGCTTGAGCTTCTAAAGACTTAGGTTCTTCTTTTTTACAAGAAATAAAAACAGTAATTACAAGAATAAAAAGTAAAGACTGTAAACTTTTGTTAGTTTGTTTTCGTGGCATGCTATCACATTATAAATAATTAATAAAAAGAATCATTCAATAAACTTATCTCGTGATTACTAATAGATAAACAGGTATTGAATTAATTGGTTTACAAGTTCTAAAAAAACAGGCTATTTTATTTACTAGAATATACCCTATACTTCCACAGAATTACCTTGACTATGAGTTTACCTAAAAAGTATCCTTGATGTCATATTGTCGATATATTTTAACCGATTGCTAATCAACATCGGTTTCGACAGGTTCAACCTGACAAACAAAATTCAACTTACTTTTTAGACAGCTACATTATAAAACAAAAAAGGAAGTAGAACGGGTTCTACTTCCTTTTTAAATCTAAAAAATTCAACTTGAGCAATTTTAAGACTGTTTCACGTTATAATGTTAAACCACCGCAAAATGGCTATAAAACAGACTTAATAGTATTCTTTACCACACCACTGGCATAAACACCGTCATTTCTGCTTGACCTCTATTGCTCCAAGCAAAATAAGGCACAAACTGCGTATTAAACGCTTTAAACGAAGGTTTCTTTACTGCTTGGTACATGGTTTCGGTATTATTATCTAAACGCAATAAAATCTCGCCACTAATGGTAGTAATACCACCTAAAAAGTCTGGCTGATGCTTTGCTTCTAAGGCAGCATTTCCATTTAAATACACGTCTAGAATACTCGTGTCATTTGGTAAATCTGGTGTTTCAATACAGTACACCATTGGCCCTCTTTTTATAGCCACTTGGTTACGCACTTCTTCTATTCTAGCATGCCCTTCGATTAAAGTAATTTCCATAAGCATATCTAAAGTTATGGTATCGCCAACGCTCCATGTTCTATTTATGGTAGCAAATGTTCCAGGGGTAACCGCAACATCTACAGCTTCACCATTTACTTTTAAAGTGCTCCCTGTTGCCCATTTTGGTATTCTAATTTGAATATCGAAAGCGGTACTTTTACAAGTATCAACAGTAATTTTCACTAAACCTTTCCATGGGTACTCTGTATCTTGAGATAATTTTAATGGCGAACCATCTAGCATGGTGGTATCTAAATTATTAGCACCGAATAAAACCACAGCTACACCGTTTTCAGATAAGTTATAAGCCCATCCTGAACTTTTACAAATGGTTCTTACTAAGTTTGGCGGACAACAAAAACACTCTAAATACGGTTGTCTTACAGGACTTTCTGTAACATCGGCGTGCGCATCGTAATTCCTTGAATTGTTTACCATACGCAACGGATTAGAGTAGAAATAATCTTTTCCTTCAATACCAATTCCAGACAAACCACTGTTGTATAATACAAGTTCTATAATATCGGCGTATCGTGATTGCGCATGAATTCCCATCATTCTGTGGCTAAACATGGCATTACAAAGGTTGGCACAGGTTTCGTTATAGGCCGTCATGTTTGGCATCATATAAGCATCAATGAAGCCTTCTTCAATCATATCTAAATTTGTTGAAGCTCCGTAATGTGCTTGCCCCACAGCACCTGTAGCGTACATTTTCTTATCGGTAACATTCTCCCAAAGTTTATCTAAAGCTTCAATTAAAGCTTTCTCGCCGGTTTCGGCATACACATCGGCTGCCCCTGCATAATAATACAAGGCCAAAACGGCATGACCAACAGCTTCTTCAGATTCTCGTAAAGGGGTTCTTTCTTGAACCATATCGCCAATAGGATAGCCTTCTGTAGTGGAATCGTGCTTAATTTCGAATGTACCACGACGGTTAATAAATTTCTCGGCTAAATTTAAATAACGCTTATCGCCTACCGTTCTATACAATTCTACCAAGCCCATAATTTGTGTTTGGTTGAAGCCGAAACGCTGATAATGTTTCGTGTCTGGCATAAAGTAAGTGTATAATAAATCGGCCATTTTTACAGCGATATCTAAAAAGTTAGACTGCCCTGTAATGCGATAATGCACAGATCCTGCAATAAAAAGGTGTCCGAAATTGTACATTTCGTGGTACTTTCGGTTTTCAAAACGATCGACACCTTCGGTTATTTGCACATGGGTATGAATGTAACCATCTGGTTCTTGCGCTCTTCCAATAAGTGCGATGTATTCGTCTAATTCTTTTAAAATAGCTTCGTCTTTGGTTAAACCATAAACATAGGTTTTGGCTTCCATAAACTTAAAGAAATCGCCATCATGCCAATAAAACCCCTTATGTTCGCCTTCCTTTTCTCCGGCAGCAATTTTAAAATTATTTAAACCATGACCAATATCGCCACATAATAAATCGCCCATATAAGGCAGCATTTTATCTCCTGCATTTTTAACCTTATCGGCCCAAAAGCCAGACGTCCATTTACAATCTCCAAAATTGATGCTCTTTAATTTTACAAAAGGACTGTTGGAAGTATTTGTAATTGCTGTGGTATGTTTTTTTGTTGTACTCATCGTATTCAATCTATAAATTAGGAATAAACGTGTTTGATACGCAAACTATTTTTGTCTATTTTATTTTGCTTTTTTTATTGTAATATCATCTATAAACAGTCGTGCTGCCTTAGTTTTTGGTAAATCTGATTTTTTAATCGCGATACGCATCTGGTCGTTTTTTGCCGATGCATTTCTGGAAATTTTAGCTTCAACAGTTACCCATTGGCGACGTGGTTGTTTGTCTAAATCTGAAAATGTAATTTCCACCTTAGGATTTGTAAGCGTCATGTGTATTTTGTCTGCCACACGACCTTGATCTAACCATACTTTCATAGATACTATAAAGTCTCCTTTTGGTAATTTTACCGCACCTTCTGGTGTTAAAGCACTCACTTCATGAACTTCTAAAGATTGATTTTTTCCGAAGCCAGAAAACTTTAAACTATTTACTCCTGAAGCATAATCGCCTTCAACAATGGTTAAATATTTTGAAGAAACCTCATCGAATAACCAAAATTTCTGGTAGTCGTTTGCATTTGAATCTTCTGGAACCATTTTTAAAGGTCTAGGATTTTCTTCAAATAAAATAGGCCCTTCAAAACCGTAAAACGCGCGATCTTTAGCTAATAAATTATCTGTTGGTTTTTGCCATACACGCATGTATTCAATTTCAAAATCGACTGGCAACTCTTCCTTATGAGGCAATCCTAACCATTTAAAAATTTCGGAATCCAACCAAATTTCCATAGGGTTGTTTAGTACCCAATCCAATCCAACATCATCTTGTGTAAAGTGGTGTACTAATTTGCCATCAATAAATAATTTTAAGAAATCTTCTCCCCATTCTGCACCGTACACGTGAAATTCGTCTGCGGTTCTATAAGGCAAATTTTCGGTATGCTGAAATACATTTGTTGGGCGTTCGGCTGGCGGACTCCAGTCGTGAGCCGTAGCCAAATACGAATCTTCCCTAATGTTTCCTTTTTTATTTTTAGGATTCCCCATTAGTTCATAAACATCCAATTCCTGCTCGTAACCAATGGCCCAAAATGCACCCGTAATGGCTGCATTACCTACTTTAGAACGCACTTCCATATAACCGTTTAAAAAACGCTTTTTCCCAACCACAGCTGCCGTGGTTATGGGTAGTGGCTTACCTTCATAAATACCGTAGGTTGATGCGCCCATATTACCATCGGCATATTCTTCTTGGGCAAACGGATAATCGGGTTCCCATTGCGTTCTTAACTTTAATTTACCATCTTCTACAATAACATTATGTGGTGCAAATTGTGAAGGAGCACGCCCTTTCCAAATGTAATAATCACCATTTTGCCCCTCTACAAACCATTTGGTTGTATCGATAGAAGTGCCTTCAAACTCATCGCTAATAGCTTCATTAAGCACCCAACCCTCATTGTTTTTAGGATCAGAAAAGGGATACACTTTATCTTTAGACTTTCTAGACTGTGCTTTAGTTGTTTGCACTAAACCTATAGTAAAACACGCCATTAAAGATAAAGGCACCAGGGTTTTAAAATGTTTTTTTGAAATCATTATTTATGATTAATTAGATTTTATTTTACACGCTTAATTTCAATATCATCAATAAAAAAACGAGCTGCTTTAGTTTCTGGCAAATCCTGTTTTTTAATTATAATTTCCATACCATCAATAGGTGAAGATGGTTCTTCTCTTTCAAATTCAGCTGAAATCGTTACCCATTGTTTACGTTCTAACTTTTTTAAACCCGAAAACCCAAGTTTCTTGTAGGGTTCGAATAAATTAACATGTAACGAATCTGGCACACGTCCCTGGTCTAACCAAACTTTCATAGACAAAGTATAATGCCCTTTAGGAATTTGAAGCGAGCCAACAGGCGTTTTTATTTTGACTTCATCGGCTTCTAAATGTTCGTTTTTACCATAACCAGTAAACTTTAAACTTTCAACGCCACTGGCATAATGCCCTTCATAAATATTTAAATATTTTGATGACGTCTCGTCTAGCAACCAAAACTTTTGGTAGTCGTTTGCATTTGAATCTTCAGGAACCATAGTTAAAGGTCTTGGATTTTCTTCAAACAATATAGGACCTTCAAAACCATAAAACGCGCGGTCTTTAGCTAATAAATTATCAGATGGTTTTTGCCAAACACGCATGTATTCCACTTCAAAAATTGCAGGCAGTTCTTCTTGATGAGGCACGCCTAACCATTTAAAGATTTCAGAATCTAACCAAATCTCCATAGGGTTGTTTAGCACCCAATCTGTTCCTAATTCATCTTGAGTAAAACCGTGTATAAATTTACCGTCTCTATAAATATTTAAGAAATCTTCACCCCATTCTGCTCCATAGATATGAAAAGCATCGGAAGTGGTATAATTCAACGTTTCATCGTAACCAAAAGCCTTTGTAGGCCTTACAGATGGCGGACTCCAATCGTGAACTGCAGTTCTATTAGTATTGGAACTTATAGAGCCTTCTTTGGCAATTTTAGGAACGGCAAGTTGCTCATAAACATCTAATTCTTGTTCGTAACCTATAGCCCAGAAAGCCGCTGTCATGGCCGCTTTTGGTGCTTTAGATTTCACTTCCATATACCCGTTTAAAAACCTTTTTTTGCTTACAATAGCAGCTGTGGTTACTGGTAATGGATTTCCCTCGTGCATGCCATAGGTATCCTTATGATCACCATCGGCATAACTTTCTTTAACAAACGGATAATCGGGTTCCCATTGGGTTATTATTTTTAATTTCCCTTCCTCTACAACAACATTATGAGGGGCATACTGCGAAGGTGCTCGACCTTTCCAAATGTAATAGTCGCCGTTTTGCCCTTCTACAAACCATTTGGTTGTATCGATGGAAGTGCCATCAAACTCATCGCTAATAGCTTCGTTTAAAACCCAACCTTCTTTATTTTCTGGATCGGATGAAGGATAAAGTTTAGAAGCAGGACTATTAGACTGCTGCTCCTCTTTTACTTCTGAAACCACGGTTTCTGATACTTTTTCCTTACAGCTTAAAGTAATACTTCCTAAAGCTAAGAAAACCAAAACTACACCATAAATGCCTTTATTCTTCATCATGAGATTCTTTATTTTTTATCTGAAGTCAATGCGGATTGTATCTCCTCAATAGTCATGTTTTTAGTTTCAACCAAATAGCGGTATAAAATAACCAGACCAATAAATACGATGATGGCATAGAATAACAAGGTATTACTTATGCCCATTGTTGCCATTTGCCATGGGAAAAATTTCTGAACCAAATAACTCACAATACTGGTTACTAATGTAAAGAACGGAATGGCAATACCCCGTAGACCAATAGGGAATATTTCTGAAAACAACACCCACATTACAGGACCTACAGAAAAGTGAAAGGCCGCAATAAAACTAAGAATACCTATTAAGATTAACACCGCATTTATATCTGCCGATTTCTCGATTAACACACTAGAAAACGTACGGGCATCCTCTTCACCTAAAGTATCATGAATGGCTTGTTTAAATTCAATATCGCTGCCGTATTCAACATCTACTATAGTATTTAGACGCTCTTTTTTTTCAAGTTCGGTTAATTCAACAACATCCTGATTAGTGATGGTATAACTTGCTGTTTTAAATCCGTAATAACACAAACCAAGACTAAAAATAATCCACACCATACCCCAAATAATTAGTGGTCTACGTCCCAACTTATCCACTAACAATAAGCCTAGAATTGTAAATATAACACTGGTTAAACCAATCCAAATGGCCTGCATAAAAGCCGCATCTGTTCCCACACCTAATTGTTCAAACACCGTTGGTGCATAAAATAGTATGGCATTAATACCTGTTGCTTGTTGGGCTATCGCGATGGTCATAGCGATAATCATGGTAAGTCGCATAGGTTTTGCAAAAATGGCTTTGAGTTGCGCCATGATAGAGTGATCTTGAGTATTTTTACTTAAACTCTCTTTCATTTCTTCCAATTGTACCTCGACCTCACTAACTGGTAAAATTTTACTTAAGGTACCCTTCGCTTCCTGTTCCTTATTATTATAGATTAACCAAGCTGGGCTACGCGGAATAAAGAATAATAAAACAAACCATAAAAAAGCTGGCAAAATTTCTGATCCCAACATCCAACGCCAGGTATGAGTTCGCAAACCAAAATCGACTACCCATTGGGCATCGGAATTAGTCCACTGCAGTATTAAATAATTAATAAAATAAGCTGCAGAAAGTCCAAGTACAATGTTAATCTGAGTCATAGACACTAATTTACCTCTCCATTTTGGAGGCGCTATTTCTCCAATATACATGGATGCTAATGAAATGGAACTAAAAGCTAATCCGCCTAAAAAACGAGCACAAACTAATGACCAATAACTTGGCGCTAAAGTAGAAGCTATAGCTGAAATCAAATAAAGCAACGCGATAATTTGTAGGGTACGTTTTCTACCAAAACGATTTGAAGCATACCCGGCCAAAGGCAATGCTAAAAGCACTCCTAAACCAGGTGCACTAACAACCGTTCCCAATTGTAAATCTGTTAATCCAAACTCCTGAACTATAAAATTAATTGTACCTGAAATTAAAGCGGCATCTAATCCGAAAATAAAACCTCCCATCGCTACGATAGTGGCATATGTAAATGCATTTGATTTATATGACCCCATTGCTTCTTGTGTTGAATATTTAAATTAAAATATCCTGCTTTTTTTAGTTAGTATTGTTTATTACTGGTATTACCCTTTTATTGGTAACATCATTTCTTTTTTCACCAATTCTGGTGTACGGTAGCGATCCATACGATCTATATCGTATTTTTCGAAATCACGTTTTAGCATCCACATTGGGCGTTCAAGCGTTAATTCCCATTCAAACATTTTCTTATACATATCTTTTAAACGCTCTGGATATTTACCTGCCAAATCTTCTTGCTCTGTAATATCTTGTGTTAAATTATACAATTCTGCTGGACGGTCTGGGAATCTAATTAATTTCCAGTCTCCTTCGCGATATACAGCTCTATTTTCCTTTTTCCAATGTAGAGTTTCATGAGGTCTCCCTTTATGTTCTCCTTTTAAATATGGTATTAAATTAACCCCATCAATATCTTTTAAATCGGCTACATCTCCCCCTCCTGCGGCATAAAACGTAGGTAGTAAATCCAGTGTTATAACCGGTTTATCATAGGTTATATTTCCTTTTAACTCTTTAGGCCAAGTAATGACAAAAGGCACACGAATACCACCTTCAAGGAAATTTGATTTTGTACCACTTAAGGGCAAGTTAATGGATGCATTCTTATCGGTAGGTCCACCGTTATCGTTTGAAAATACCACGATAGTATTCTCGTCTAGACCCAATTCTTTAAGTTTATCAAGCACTCTTCCACAAGCACGATCTAAAGCTAAAGTCATTGCTGCTAATTCTTGACGTTTTCCTGTAAGATTTGGAAATTGCTTTAAATCTTCTGGCTTAGCCTGCATTGGTGTATGTACGGCATTAAATGCTAAGTAGATAAAAAATGGTTTGGCTTTATTATTTTCTATAAATGTAATCGCTTCGTCTGCTAACACATCGGTAACATAACCGTTTGGCTCTTCGTAGTGTCCGAAATTGCGTTCCATTTTGTAATCATGGTGAATACCTTCAAAGCTTTTGTAAGGAAAGTAATCGCGAGCGCCTCCTCTAAATCCATAAAACTCATCGAATCCTCTTTTTAAAGGATGAAAACGATCGGCATCTCCTAAGTGCCATTTCCCGTATGCTGCAGTTGCATACCCTAATTTTTTCATATAATCGGCCATGGTAACTTGATCTAACGGTAACCCCATATCGTCTGCTAAATACTTCGAGTTTTCGCTCATATATCCTGGCACGTTGATTTCTTCGTAGCCAAAACGTTGTTGGTATTTCCCCGTCATTAATCCTGCTCTTGAAGGCCCACAAGTAGCATCGCTTACATACCCTTCAAGAAAGCGAACACCACGATGTGCTAATTTATCCAGATTTGGAGTTTTCATAATCTTACTTCCTTGAAAACCAAAGTCAGCATAACCCGCATCATCGGCAAACAAAAAAATTACATTAGGTTGATTCTGCCCAAAAACAGAATATGCAATTACGACCAATAATAGTCCAAGAATCCCTTTTTTCATTTTACTAGATTATTATATTCTACAATGACGTAAGTAATAAATATGATTTTCTTAAAAATTTAATTTCAATTATAAGAAAACTTAAAACTTACGACTATACAAACAAAAGAAATTATCAGACTAATTTCTTCGTTAATTTTACCTGATGGCTACATTATTTTAACCCTAATTTAAATTTACCATATAGAATGGGTTAATATAAGCACAAAAAAAAACCGATTAAATACATAACCGGTTTTAACTAATACAAAACAAACTAACTAAATAATTCTTTATAATACTGTTTAAAACACACTATTAATATCCTGCATTTTGCTCTAAGGCTGGAGCCTTTTCTACTTCAGATGCTGGAATTGGTAAATAGTATTGTTTGGTATCCCAAGGTCTAGTCATTACTGTATATTCCTTGAAAGAAAGAGAACCATCTTTAGCTTTAGTCCAGGTTAAACCTTTAATATCGTACCCTAAATGCGCTTCGTTCATCCAGCGTCTTTCATCAAAGAAATTATGCCCCTCGAATGCTAACTCTACACGACGTTCTCTTTTTATAGCTTCTAATAATTCTGGGCCAGAAGCAGTAATAGCTGGTAATAAAGCTCGCTCTGCTACCTTATTTAAGAACATTCTACTTTCAGATTCATTTCCTAATTGATATTGCGCTTCGGCATAATTTAAATAAATTTCTGCTAATCGGTATAAAATATAAGGGCGTTGTGCCGAAATATCTGTTAGTTGAACCAAACTCTCGTCTTGGAATTTTCTGATATTATATCCTGTTTTTGAAGAATGCAGAACGTTACCTAACCCTTCTGGAGAATCTAAACCATGAGGATAAACACTCGTGTCTTCAGACAAGTAATACTCTACCTGACGCCCTCTAAACGTGGCACCATTAAAATTTAAATCGGCATAATAGCGCATTTCTCTATTTGCATTTGGATTACTAGCATCAAAAGTGCTTCCTTTAGTTGTAGTACCATCGGCCATATTAAATTGTAGCGCAAAATTATGAGAAGGCGAAGATAATGCCCAACCTCCATAACCACTAGGTGATTGTGTTTGGTCTGGTAGAGAGTTTACATCTGTACCAAAATCATAATATGCAGATCCATATGGTCTAGCAAATAAAATATCCTGATTAGGGCTTAAAAACAACTGTTGGTAATCTACTGCATTTGCAACAGAAATTAAATCGCGAGCACCTACAAGTTCGATAACTGCAAGAGCTGCATCTGAAGCATCTTGCCATTTTGATGCTTTAGTATAATCGTAAAGTGGACCGTTAGGTGCTGTACTAGGATCGTGTAATTTACTTGCGGCATATAATAAAGTTCTTGATTTTACTGCTAAAGCAGCTACTTTAGTGGCACGTCCAAACTCTGATGCAGGTCTGTTTTCTGGTAACAACTCTGCCGCTTCATTTAATTCATTTACTATAAAATCTACACAGTCTTCGTAACTATTACGTTCTAAATTAAAATTATCATTTAAGTTTAAAGCATGCTCCATAATAGGTACACCTCCATAATAACTAACCAACTTAGCATAAATATTTGCTCTTAAAAATTTCATTTCTCCTTTAAGCATGTTAATTCGTCCCGGATCTTTACTCATCGCTTCACTACCATCGATACGATCTAAAAACTCATTCGCCAAACGCAAATAATCAAAATAATTAGCCCATTTTTCTGTAAATACACCGACATTATTTGGGTTCCATAGCGCTTGTAATCTAAAAAGATCAAGATTATTAAAATTAAATTTACCTTCGAACGATGCGCCTTCCAAATTAAAACGTCTAGGCCACCATTGTTGCTTGTTTACCCCCCAACTTTCGGTACTGTTATACACGGTATAAACTAATCGTTCTACTTGAGCTGGATCGCTATAAATAAGGTCTTCCGCAAATGCATCAGACGCCTCCGTATCTAATACGTCTGAACAACTTATGATTGTAAGTAACAGACAAATGACTGCTGTATATAATATTTTTATATTTTTCATGTTATCTTTTTTTTATTAAAAACTTAAATTCAATCCAAAACTATAGGTCGTTAACGAAGGATAGGTACTCCCTCTAAAATTGTTATATCCAGCTGCTTCCGGATCTAAACCTCTTTTGTAAACATCGGAACCGAATGTAAACATGTTATAACCTCTCATAAATAATCTTAAGTCTCCAATACCAATAGTTTCTTTTGGCAAGGTGTATGCAATTTCAACTTCTTTTAGTCTTACAAATGCGGCATCCATTAGGTAGATGTCTGCCAATTCATAATTTGCATCATCTCCACTCTGATTTCCACTGTATTGATCTCCTTGACCAAATGCTCTTGGATAAATAGCATCGCGATTATCTGGAGTCCAACGTTCGTTAAACACATAGTCTGGTTTAGCTCCTGCTTGATCAAAATACACTAAAACATCTGCATTGGTTTGTCCTTGGAATAAGAATGTGAAATTGAAATTTTTATATCCTAAACTTCCATAAACACCATATTGAATTTCAGGTACGTTAGAAGAGTAAGTTCTAATTCGATCATTAGCATCAATGGTTCCGTTACCATCGGTATCTAGATAGTGAATTTCACCTTCCACGGTTCCTGGCATTTTAACTTCGGTAGCATCCACTTCGGCTTGATTGTTAAAGATACCATTAGTAGGATACACGATATAAGAATCTATACTGTGCCCTTCAATTTTTCTCCATTCAGGAACATCCTCAGCTTCATCCATATACACCACTTTGTTTAATGCCTTGGTAAAATTAGCACCTATGTTATATGAAACTTCACCAATTTGATCGTTCCAAGCCAATTCAAATTCCCAACCCCAACTATCTACTTTACCTAAGTTTTCTTGAGGAAGTGTAATACCTGCAGCATCTGGAATAGAAGCGTTTCTGGTAATTAATATATCACGACGTTTTTGATAGAAATAGTTAGCATCTCCAGACAGTCGGCTATTAAATAATGAAAAGTTAAGACCAATATTCTTCATATCTGCTTTCTCCCAAGTGATATCTGGATTAGGAACATTGTCTGGTGTATATCCGTTATAACTTACTCCAGGAGTACCAAATACGTAATAATTTGGTTGTGCAGCATTAACAGGTCCACCATAAGCATAACGCGTTAAGAATTGGAACGAAGGAATACGATCGTTACCCATTAATGCCCAAGACGCTCTTAGTTTTAAGTCGTTTACCCAACCTACGTTTTCCATAAAAGCTTCTCTACCAATAGCCCATGATACTGCTGCACCTGGAAAAGTACCGAATTGATTCCCATCACCAAAATTACTTGATCCATCGTATCTTACTGTTAAATCGACGTAATAACGTTTTTTATAATCGTAAGATAAAGACGCAAAATAATTTAAACGGCCCCATTCTTGAGATGCTCCTCCTGATTGTTGTCCGTCATCACTTCCTGCGAATAATTCTGGATGATCGTCTGATGGAAATCCTCTACGCTCTGCCCAAAAATTCCGTTGATTAGATGTTGTTTGTTCTACACCAACAAAGGTGTTAAACGAATGGGCTTCAGCGAATGTTCTGTTATAAAACAAAGTGGCATTAAGCATTAACTCGTCGTACTTCCAAAAACTTTCATTTAAAATTCTTGTATTTCCACGTTGAGAAAAACCCGGTTGCTCTACATATTCAGGATTACCTCCCTCTTGATACGTATATACAGTCCACGGCGTATACCATGATTTTTGATCATTAGACATCTTTCTTATCCCCGCAAAACTTGTTAGTTTTAAACCTTCAGTTAAATTATCTAATTTCCACTCAAACGAGAATTTACCTCTAAAATCGTTATCAAAACGCTTTAAGAACCCGGAGTCATTACTAGACATAACTGCAGGATTTGCTCCGTTTTCTCCACCCCAACCAGGTAATCCATTTGGGTAAATTCCTATTTGTGTTGGCTCATTAGCATAGATATGTTTATAAATGTAACCTTGCTCTACTCCGGGTTGATCGGTTTCTCCAAAACGGCCCGTTAAATCTACTCCAACTTTAAAATTCTTATGAAGCTTAATATCTAAATTAGAACGTACTTGATATTGTTCGAAACCAAGATCTCCAGATCTGTACATCCCTTCTTGATTTAAATAATCTCCACTTACAAAATAGTTTACATTTTCTGAACCTCCAGAAATTGATAATGTCGTTCTAGATTCTGGAGCATAATCTGCGAATGTTAAATCTGCCCAATCTGTATTCGGGTAATTTAAAGGATCGTTACCTGCAGCATAATTATCAATATCACTTTGCGAGTATGGTAATGGTCTACCATATCTATCTTCTATTTCATTTTGATAAATCGCATATTGTTCTGAAGACATAAGCTGTGGTCTAGCAGAAAAGGCCGACCAACTAAACTGCGTTGACAAATTAATTTTTGGTTTTCCTAATTTACCACGTTTTGTCGTAATTAAAATTACACCATTTGCAGCACGCGCACCATAAATAGCGGCAGCACCATCCTTTAAAACGGATAAAGATTCAATATCTGAAGGCGCTAAGTGCGCAAAGGATGCAGCCGGTATATTATCAATTAAAATAAGAGGTTCGTTATTATTTAATGTTGATTTACCACGAATTAAAATAGATGTTTCGTTAGATCCTGGTGTCCCCCCACGGTCAT
Organism: Formosa haliotis; assembly: GCF_001685485.1. Lineage (NCBI taxonomy): Bacteria > Pseudomonadati > Bacteroidota > Flavobacteriia > Flavobacteriales > Flavobacteriaceae > Formosa > Formosa haliotis. The sequence continues at coordinate 766,616 of NZ_BDEL01000001.1, forward strand.
TCACAATAAGCCCAGATACTTTTCCTGATAGTGATTTTTCTAAATCTCTACTCCCTGCTTGCTCTAGTACTTCTGTACCTACGGTACTTACAGACCCTGTAACATCACCTTTTTTCTTAGCCGTATAACCTACTACTACAACTTCCTCTAGACTTTGTGTATCTTCTTCTAAAGTTACATTAATAATGCCTTGACCATTAATAGGAACCTCTATAGTTTTATACCCCATAAAAGAGAATACCAATATAGAATTTGCATCGGTATATTCTAATGTGTAATTACCATCAAAATCGGTTACAGTTCCTACAGATGTTCCTTTTTCCATAACGTTTACACCCGGCAAAAACTGATTTTCATCTTGAACTGTACCAGAAACAGTAAAGGTTTGTTGCACGTTATCTAAGTACGTACTCTTTTTAATTTCTAAAGAAATAGTTTTTGGCATAGCGCCTCCATTTTTAGCTGATAATGGATAACTTACTGCCAAACAATACAAGAAACATAATAAGTACCATTTCATGTTTCCAAAATCTAGTCCATGCGAAATTAGATGACTAGAAAGCATGTGTTTTTGTTTTAATCTTTTCATCAATGTTGATTTAGTTTTGTTTTTTTTTAGGTGATAATCGCGAAGAAGAATTCATTTTTAATTAAAATGAAAAACAAGAAAGACGTAAATAAAAATAGCTTTTAGCAACCTATTAATTACTAAAAACCCGCTTCATTAGAATTAACAAATTCATAACGAAAAACACCTATTTGGTTTATTATGTTAAAATAAGTGTAAATTTTATGAGATTAGTTTACATATATTAACCTTTGATAGCACTATTTTACCCTTAACAAAAAACTAATAAATCCACAAAAATTTAATTAAAAAACTAAAAAACCACCTTTAAAAAAAAGGTGGTATCCTATAGTCTACTTAAGAATCTATGATCATCTAGATTTATTAATATGTATATTTCGAAACTAGTATTCTTATTTAATCAATGTTTTTTAACTGAATTTTACCATTATTAAAACATGCTAGCTTAAAACAACCTTAGAAAACACAATTTTTAAGGAAAAACTTTTCTATAAACCCTGTTTAAGGTAAAAATTCGAAAATCTCTTCTTTAATACTAATAAAATAGTTTTTTAAACCTTCGTAGTCTTTATTATTTACCAAAGTTTTATTTAACAGAGAGCTCCCCATACCAACACCAATAGCCCCTGCTTCAAAAAAGGATCTTATATTTTCTTTAGAGACACCACCAGTTGGCAATAATTTAATTTGGTTTAAAGGTGCTAGAACATCTTTAATATATTGCACGCCCAATTGTGTTGCAGGAAACACTTTTACTGCCGAAGCGCCTAAAGACCAGGCTTTATATATTTCTGTTGGTGTATAGCAACCTGGAAAAATAGGTATATGTTGTGTCACCGCAATTTTTACAACCTCTTCGTTTAAAATTGGTGTTACAATAAATTGAGCACCTGCTTGTATCGCTACTTCTAAATCGGATAGCGTGCACACGGTTCCTGCTCCTACATTTAATTCAGGAAATCTGCTTCTTAATTTTTTTATAATATCTGCAGCCCCTTCAGTATTCATCGTGATTTCAATGGTTGTTAAACCAGCATCTCGATAGGCCGCAACAATATCAAAAATTATGTCTTGAGGTAGGGATCTCACTATACCTACAATAGGAGCTCTATAGTATTGTTCCCAAGAAAATCCCAATTTGTTTGTTAACATGGTTTAGTAATTTAAGTTGTATTTCATGTGTTGCATTTTCTATACGCTTAGAATAAAAGCTACCATTATTCTTCCAGTTAGACAGCTTGGTGTACTAATATAATCATCTGTTAGAAACCAAATCGCACACCTATAATGACATCAAATCTTCCTTCTCTTTATATTGCTCCATATATTCGGTGGGAGTTACCTGCATTAGACTTTTAAATTGTCTATTAAAATTAGTTATGGTATTAAACCCAGATTGATAACAAATAGTAGCAATTTGCTTTTCTCCCTCGATTAATAATCGACAAGCATGCCTTAATCTAATTTCATTTAGGTATTGTGTAAAAGACTTTTTGGTACGTTTTTTAAAATACCGACAAAAGGAATTAGGTGTCATATAGGCAATGGCTGCGACTTCATCTAAATCAATTTTTTTATCAAAATTTTCAGAGATATAAGTAATTACTCGTGCCATGCGCTCCTTTTCATTATTATTAAGGGCACTATTTATAACTTCTGAACACAATATTTCTTGATTTTCACTAACCGAAAGGATGTCTAAAATATTTAATAGTCCTACAATACGTGCCAAACCGTTACAACTTACAAGTCCTACCAATTGGCTATGGACTAAATATGAAATAGATTTCGAAAATTTTATACCGCGATTTGCTTTTTCTAAAAGCGCTTGAAGTTTTTTTACTTCTGCTAGTTCTAAAAAATTGGCACCTAAAAACTCCGGTTCAAATTTGGTGACAATTAAATCAACGCCGCCATGTTCTGAAGAATCTAAATAATATTCCTTATGATTTCTAAATAAATGAGGTACATTACTTCCTATTAAATATAATTCGCCCGGACCAAAATCACCAATAGAATTCCCCACATATCGCGTGCCTTTGCTTTTCATAAAATAAATAAGCTCTAATTCTTTATGAAAATGCCAATTCTGTTCGATGCAAGGAATGGTATCTTGCCTTACATAAAATGAGTTTTCGGGTTTTCGTTCTGTTTGTTTATAGGTAAGTTTCATGTTAGTGGTTGTTTGAATAAGCTTAGGTAGTTGGTAAAAAAGAAATTATTAATACAAAAATGTCTATTCTGTAAAATCTATCCTGATAAGTCTTCATTTTTTTCGAAATTGAAGCCATCCTTACGGCTTGGTTAATGCCATATGTACTTCCCTTTTTTACCCCTGTATAACCAACATTTTATACTACTACAATAAACTTTTCATCTATATATTTTTAAAATGAAAAAACCTTATTTTATAAAAAACGGTTCTACCTTAAATTAATTTTTAGAAAAATAACACGAAATTCACATGCTTTCCTTTATAAAATTACCCTTATCTTAATAATTATTACCTTTTTTAGACAAAACACAAAAAAGTAAAGGTCGCCAAACCCCATATTGTTGACGACCAATTTACTCCCTTTAATAGAAATCTAATCTCAGGGTTAATGCCCTTAAATAATAGAATTCACTCTAACACTTATTTATTAATTTGAAAGGTGGTTGGGAAATCTGACATATGTTTTTCTTTCCAAACCTTACTTAACGCTTCTGGGTCGAACCATCTAGGTTCGGTATGTTTCTTACTCCACTCCTCTGCACCTAAAACCATTTCTTCAAGTTGCTTTGGGAAACTTTCACTTAAATCGGTTGTTTCAGAAATATCCGTATCGATATTAAAAAGCATCCATTTATTATTATAAGCCTTTGTGGCTTTCCATTGATTATGTCTTACCCCCACATCGGAATATCCAGAACGATGACGCATAGCAAATATCATATCATCTTTATGCGGATTTTTTTCATGCACTATATCATTCCAAATATCCTTCCCGTCTAACTTTTTATCGGCAGATATTTTAGCTCCAGCTAAACCAGCGAATGTTGGGTAGAAATCTAGAGCAGATACTGGGCCAGCTTCAATTTTTCCAGCAGGCACATGACCTGGCCAATAGAAAAACATAGGCACTCTAAAACCACCTTCGTAGGTATCACCTTTTCTACCTTTTAAAGGGAAATTATTTGCGCCTTTATCAGGTCTGCCCCCATTATCGCTTAAAAATATTATTAAGGTGTTATCCAATTCGTTTGTTTCCTTTAAGGTATTTACTAATTGACCAACACCCCGATCTACGGCATAAACCATAGCTGCATACGTACGTCTGTCTTTATCTTTAATAGATTCAAATAGTTTTAAATCTTCAGCTTTCGCTTCTAGCGGTGTGTGTGGAGCATTATACGCTAAATACATAAAGAATGGCTTGTCTTTTTTAGAAGCTTCTTTAATAAAACGTACAGCTTCTCGCGAAAAAGCATCTGTTAAATATTCTGTTTCTCTTACTTGTTTATTATTGTGCTCAAGTGGCGTTAAATATTCCCAGATATTTTTATTTCCGTTTTTAACTTGCACATTGTATTTCGCTCTGTAATCTTCTGGAAAATAATGATGTCCGCCACCTAAAAATCCGTAAAAATCATCGAAACCACGCTCATTTGGACGGTAATTAGGAACAGCTCCTAAATGCCATTTTCCAATAGCGCTAGTCGTGTATCCCGAATTCTGTAATACCGTACTAATAAAGGTTTCATTTAAAGGAATTCCCTCACCTACTTTGGTTTCGCTATTTGCTGGTAAATTAAATTGCGAGCCAAACTCGTGCGGATATCTTCCTGTTAACAATCCCGCTCTACTAGGCCCACAAAATGGGTGTGCCACATAAGCCGAAGAAAAAATCGTTCCTGCCGCAGCTAGCTTATCCATTTCTGGTGTTTTAATGTCTTTAGCTCCATTAAAACCTACATCGGCATAACCTAAATCGTCTGCCAATATTAATATTATATTAGGTCTAGAATCTGGATTCTTGCCATCTTTTTGTTGTGCATGTACACTAAAACTTGAAATAAGACATCCAAAAATAAATATCGTAAAAATAGTTTTAACAGGTTTTCGCATTATTAAATTAGTATTGCATGTGGTTTAATTAACTAACTGAAGTATTGACAACAAATTTACAAGTTGTTGCAAAATAGAAATCTATCTTTTTTATCTAAAACATATTAAATTTTACCTTATCAACCGCATAATTTAGCAGGTTATTTCTTAATTAAAAGCAACTTTCAGACTACAAACGTTGCATATTTTCGGTATAAAAGGCTTGTATTTTTTGTTGTTGTTTTGGAGTTAAGGCCTTACTTTTTAAATACCAATAAGTACGTCTGGCTATTAAAAAATCACGGTTTAAAAGTGGAAATACATTTTGAATAACGACTTCCGATTTCGGGTTTCGAGCTTCCATTAACTCAAAAAAACCTGAAAATTCCTGAAATGATTTTAACTTATTTACCGCAAAACTATATGCATCTAAATAATCTTTGTTTGGCTGATATATTGTGTTTTGAATTGATTTTAGAACTGCTATTTTTTGAAGGTTTCCACCGGCATCAAACAATTGCTTTAAAGCAGAAAAATAGATATCTGAAGGTGCTGTTTCTAAATACTGAATGGCTTCCGGAATTAAATCTGAATGTGCTAACCCCTGTGAAACAGCTTGATTTACAAAAACATGTTCATATATATTACGTTGCTCTATTTCTTTTAAAGCTAACTCCACATAATCTTTATTTTCATCTTCTAAAAACGCCAACAATTCCTTATTTGAAACCGTGGTTGCGGTTATGGTTTTAATTTTAGAATTGATTTCACCCTGTGCCCAATGCCAAAGCGTAAAACATGTTAATGCAGCTCCTGGCACTGTATCTTCTTCATTTAGTTCTAGTGCTGTAGCTCCAGAAATGGCATCCACCTCATCGGTATTTAATTCGCCTACAACCGTTAAAATTTCATCCAAATAAACCTCTTTAAAAGGTGAATGTTTATTTGCAAGTATTCGGTTTAACTTGAGGTAATCATCTGCATCAAAAAAATCATCTTTATACTTTTCAAGTGCAGCATCTTCAGCAAGTTCATATTTTTGATATTCACCAAGCGCATTCCAAAATAAACGCACAGGAATCACTTTACAAACCGACTCCAAACAAATTACCGATTCGACATCCATGTAAAAATAATCTGGGATTCCTTGTTTATTTTTAACTTCATATAAAGACACCTGCATAGGCAGTTCCTCGCCTTTATGCTTTATAGAAAGCGTATGTAAAATAGGTTTAACACCTGATTGATGGTACTTAGCTTCAATTTTAAAAATCAAGCTAAACCATATAAAACATGTTGTATATGTTATTAATTTAATCATATTTTAAGCGTAACAGCGCACTTCAAACAAACGTACATTTGCTTTCCCGTAGGTTTCTGTCATTTTTATCTTTATAGCAGACACCTTCTTACTTTCAAATTTAAATTTAATTAAACGAGTTTTATTGTGTTCTATAACACCTAAATCTACCCACGAACCGTCTTCGCGCCCCTGGACTCTTAAGGCTTTCAACATTTCTTTTGGCACCGCATTACCATACAGTTCATCATTTCTACTGTCTTTACGCATCATAATATTACGTTTAACATTTGTATCGCATTTCAGCTCAACAGCAGATAACTCTACAGGAGTTTCCCATTCTAATTGGACTTCGGCAGGCAAGCCTAAAGACTCCCAGTGGTTAATACTACCATCAATATCCCTTGAAATACCATTTGTTAGCAATTTAACATCGCCTGAAGCTGTTGATGAGGCAAACAACAAACTGGCTTTTTTTGCTAAATCCTTCGGGTCGTTTGCAGGACGTTTAGGTATGTACAAATCGTCTCTAAGCAATTGTTCTTGCAGCTCATTAATATAGGTTTTACCTACTTGGCGAGGCGCAACCTTTTGCGTTACACAAATATGTGCTGCGGTACCCACGGCCTGCCCCATTAAAGCACAAGTTGCCATAATTCGACTAGAGGACAAAGCGATGTGCGTCTGACTAACATTACGGCCAGCAAACATTAAATTACTAATGTTTTTGGAATACAAACTTCGGAAAGGAAACTCATAAATCTCATCAAAATGATGATGAAAATGCGTGGGAGGCTCCGAAATATTATCCATACCTCCTGGAATATGCTCATCGATAGGCCAACCCCCAAAAGCTACAGCATCTGGATAATGTTTATATTCGGTTAAATCTTTTTCCGAAACAATATAATCACCCATAAATCGACGCGATTCACGCCTTGCAGGTAAAGAGCCTACCCAATATAGGGCTAAATTTTCTGCTTCAGGAAATTTACCTGAATTTTTAATATAATCCCAAACACCATGTAAATACCCCATTAAACGATGGCTATTAACTTCAAAATCGGCAATAATATCGTCGTCGCTGCCCAATTCTACCCACCAAATACCATCTTGAAACCCTGCAAATTTACGCTCTGGATGTGCCTTTTCAAAATCGTATTTTATAACAAAAGAAGGTGGTGTATACTTCATAGGGCGCCCCATATCTATTGAAGACATTAATAAAGTTGCTCCCATTTGCCAACCATCGGCAACTTTTGGCGCATATTTTTCATTAAATTCCGAACTGGCTTCTCTTCCTGTTCTATATTCGGCTCCTGCTGTTGCAGCTAGTAAACCATCGCCAGAGCAATCGATAAAAACAGGCGCGTTAATGGTGTATAACGTTTCGGTTGTAGCTTGCCAACATAAGGCCGATTTAATTTTATCTCCCGACATTACGGCTTCAATAGCCTGTGTATTTAGCATTAAGGTAATGTTAGGTTCGCGAACAACAAAATCGTATAAAACATGATCTAAAACAGGAAATGATTCTTGCTCGTTATAAAACCTATTTAATAACAACATTTCTTCAATGATTCCTGTTTCGCGCTCTGCCTCGCCATTATTTAATCGGTTAACACCATTTAAATGCACACGCATTTCGCTTGAAGCATTGCCTCCTAAAACAGCCCGATCCTGAACCAACACGACCTTAGAACCTTGTCTTGCTGCTGAAACCGCGGCGCAAATACCGGCTGCACCACCTCCAATAACAGCTACATCGTAGCTTTGTGTTTTTTTTCTTGAAGGTACCCCTGTTTTTCCTGTTCCTAATTGATACCATTTATCCGAATCTCGATCGTAAACCATATCTTTTGAACTTCCACAAGCACTCATAATCAAGGGAACCGCTCCTACAGCAACAGTGGCTTGAGTAGCTTTTGTAAAAAAATCTCTTCGTTTCATGCGTTTATATTTTAATTGTGTTTTTAAATAGTTATTGCGGTAATTGACCCTGCCAGCCTTTATTAAATTGATGTATTAATTGTGCTACGATTTCAGGATGACTGGCTGCACAATTTCTGGTTTCCATCGGGTCTTTTTCATGATCGTACAACTCCACGAAAACAGGGGGTTTCTCAGGATGCGCTCTATCTTTCCAAACTATAAATCGATATTGCTTGGTGCGCATGGCATATCCCATTAAATTATTTTCAAATAAATTGCGACTCCAAGCATCTTTTTGCTGTTTTTTTATGCGGGTTTCCACTTCGGTTAAAAGCGGACCGAAAAACGTTTCTCGCATTGCAGGACGCAATGGGTATGCTCCCCATTCGCGTAAAGCAGGTGTTGGAAACTGACTAAAAACAGCCGTTTTCCATGGCATGCTAGGTTGAGTTAATAAGGGTTTAAAACTATATCCTTCTACATGACTTGGTGCTTTTATTTGCGCCAAATCGCATAAGGTTGGGTAGATATCAACTAATTCTACCAAAGCATCTGTTTTTACCCCTCGTGTAGCATTGGGCATATTTGGTGTTGCTATAATCATAGGCACACGGGTAGCGATTTCAAAATTTGTGGCCTTTCCCCAAATGCCCATATCGCCTAAATGATAACCATGATCGCTCCAAAGAATGATAATGGTATTTTCTCTTAAACCTGCCTCATCCAAAGCATCTAATAATTTACCTATTTGCGCATCCACATAACTCACACAAGCTAAGTAGGCATGCCTTAATGTATGAGATAAAGCATCGTTTATATCGCCTTCTTTAGGAATTCCACTTCTAACGCGTAATTCAAACGAAGGTGTTAACCCCATTTCTGCGCCATCAATTGGTCCTTGCATTTGTGAAGCCAACTTAATATCTTTTTCATCATATAAATCCCAATATCTTTTAGGCGAAGTCCAATTTAAATGTGGTTTATTAAAGCCTAAACCCAAAAAAAACGGTGCTTCTGTTTTCGCCATTTCTTTTAAAGTAGCAATAGCCAACGCAGTATTATAACCATCTAAATAACCGGTATCTGGTACATCGGCATTTTCGTAAGCTGGGCCACTTGCCAATCCAAATTTTGCAACATCTCCATACTTCGCAATCATTGCCTTGCGTTGTTGTTTTGTAGCTTCAATATTTTCTTTTAAAGCAAACCCACTAGGCTTTTCAATGCCTTTAGAAGTTAAACTATCAACAGCTGGTAATCGGCTCCATGATTTTTCATCATCAAGATCTCCATGATGAAAGATTTTCCCTGTATAAACCGTTTCGTAACCAGAATTTTTAAAATGCTGAGGCAAGGTAACCACATCGGGATTTACCGCTCTAAATTTTATATAATTATGAAAAACACCACTGGTTTCGGGACGAATTCCAGTTAACAAACTTGCTCTAGAAGGGCCACAAATAGCCTGTTGGCAATAGGCATTATTAAATAACAAACCTTCCCTTGCAAGTTTATCTATATTTGGTGTTTTAGCTATTTCTGAACCATAACAACCTAATTCTGGTCTTAAATCATCAATAGCAATAAATACAATATTAGGTCGCTCTTGCCCATGAACAAACCACGATGTTAAACATATGAGCATGTAAATTCTTTTAATCATATTTAGAGTTCTTTTAATAAATTCTATATACTCAAATTTAGAACCTCAATTCTAAAAAATTGATTTTTTTGATTACAAAAACTTAACTTCGTATAATTTCAGTAAAAAAATAACTTAACATAACTAAAAACGCTCACCCACAAAAAACACTGTAAACAAGCATGTTAAACTCATTTTTAAAATATAGCATTCTCATTATAACACTTAACATCGGTTTAAGTAGTGGTTTACATGCTCAGCAATTTAAAGCATTTAGAAATGCTACTATAACGAACAAAACACCACTCGACTCTCTTGTTAAAATTTATAAAAATGCGCTTCAAAAACAGGATACCTTAGAAATAATATCGAGTTTAATTGATTTAAGCACTATTAACAGAATACATCTTGAATTTAGCGAAGCTTTTAAATATGCGGGCAATGCTTTATTTCTTGCTGAAGAATTTAAAGACACACTATCAATAGCTCGAGCACATGAAGAATATGGTGTTTTAAATTATTTATTTAAACAAGATGAATCTGCTGGAGAGAATTTCAAAAAAGCAAACACCTATTTCCAAATAGCCTATCAAAACAAGCAAATTCCACAATCCCATTTGTTTAGTTCTAGCTATAATTTAGCACTGTATTATCAACGCACGGCTCAAGATGATTTGTTATTAAAAAGCATTTCAAAGTGTGAGCAAATCGCAAAAAAATCGATTCAAGACTCTGTTTGTTATGATTTTTTAAATGAAAAACGCGCCTCAATATTCGAACGAAAAAAAGAATACAGCAAAGCTATTGCACTACTAAAGAAGAGCATAAACAACCTGAAGCATGCTAAATCGTTTAATGAAAATAAAAGTTTTTTAATCATTCTTAATGCCAGACTTGGCGATCTTTACAGGAGTTTACAGGATTATAAATTGGCTGGAAATTATTACAAAACAGCCTTAAATATTGAAGATTCTAAAAATGAAAACATATTCTACAAAGCCTACATTTACAGCAGATATGCAGAAACATTAACTGAATTAGAAGCGTATAAAGACGCCTATAAGAACGAATTTGAGTCTAAAAAAATCTATCAAAGATATTTAAACCCTAGAAATGATGACAATCTTGGTTTTTTAACCATTAAAAACAACTATAACGAGCAAATAAACAGCAAAAACAAACAACTTATTGCTCAGAAACTAGAGTTAGCCCAGCAAAACCAAAAACTTTTACGTTTACGTGTTTTATGCTTCGTTTTACTATTTACAGCTATCCTTGCAGCCTTAATAATCCGGTCTCACATTAAAAATATTAAACATCAAAAAAAGGAAGCAGATTCAAAATTAGTTATCGACTCCAAAAACAAAGAATTAACAGTAAACACCTTGCAACTTATAGAACGTGAAAAGGTGATTGAATTGTTAAGTGATCACATAAAAAAATCGGATTTAGATTCTACAACTCGAACTTTATTAAAAACAATCGACAAACGGTCTATAAATTTATGGGATAGCTTTAACAATCGATTTATAACACAAAACGAAGGTTTTTATGAGCGTTTAAAAGCCAAAGCACCCGACTTAAGTGCTGCCGATTTAAAAATATGTGCCCTTATTAAACTAAATTTTACAGGTAAGGAAATGGCCTATTTACTTGGTATTTCCTTAGGAAGCGTTCATGTTGCACGACATCGATTAAGAAAAAAAATGAATTTAGACCGTGATGTTAACCTCTCAAACTACATTAATGCCATTTAAAATAGCTGTTTATGTTAATATTTAAGAAGTAACAGGTAATTATTGCCTGTTAACATGCAAAAATTAATTTTAATTGCATATTAATTAGAAAACTAATTTTCAACACATTACAAGAAACATTACATTTAAAGAATAAGTCAATTATATAAACAAACAACTATGATAACGCTACATATAAACGGCACCACTCACAAAATAGATGCAGAACCCGATATGCCCTTACTTTGGGCCTTACGAGACCTTCTAGGTTTTACAGGAACAAAATACGGATGTGGGAAAGGCCTTTGTGGCGCCTGTATGGTTTTAATGGATGGACAAGCCGTAAATTCGTGTTTAATGCCCGTTTCAGCAGTACAGGGTAAAACTTTAATGACCATTGAAGGAGAATCTGAAAATCTTCAATTATTACAAAAATCATGGGCCGACCTAAATGTTCCGCAATGCGGATTTTGTCAACCAGGTCAACTTATTACAGCCACGGCACTTTTAAATAATAATCCATCACCAACTGATGACGATATAAATTCTGCCATGTCTAGAAATTTATGTCGTTGTGGTACGTACCAACGTATTAAAAAAGCAATTCATCAAACTGTAGATCAAAAAACAAAACCTTAATTATGGCAGGAATAAAAAATATAAGCAGACGAGGTTTTATAAAAAATATAGGCTTAGCTTCTGGCGGATTCATATTAGCAACATCGCTTTCGTCTTTCACCAAATTTGCAGAGGTGGTTACAGAAGTCAAGTCTTTTAATCCTAATTTATTTATTCAATTAAATCCAGATGGCAGCTTAATATTGGTAGCCTCTCGATCGGAAATGGGACAAGGAATTAGAACAGCCTTAACCTCGGTAATTGCAGATGAAATGGAAGCCGATTGGAATCGTGTTTCAGTAAAACAAGCCACTGGAAACGCCATATATGGTAACCAGAACACCGATGGATCTAGAAGTGTTAGAACTCTTTACCAAACCATGCGAGTAATGGGGGCTACAGCAAAAGCGATGCTAATTACTGCTGCAGCAAAAACATGGCAAGTTCCAGAATCTGAATGTGTCGCCGAAAACCATTTTATTACACATACTTCGGGTAAAAAATTAGGCTATGGCGAATTAGCTCCTTTAGCAAGCACTATAGATACTCCTGAACATGTAACACTTAAATCACCTAAAGATTTCAAGTTTATTGGAAAGCAATTACCTAGTATAGACGTTCATGATTTTGTTAATGGAAGTGCGATTTACGGATTGGATAAACGCTTGCCTAATTTAAAATTTGCTGCGGTAAAACGTTGTCCTGTTACTTTTGGAACAGTAAAAACTTTCGACAAAACAGAAGCATTAAAAATAAAAGGTGTGCTCGAGGTTGTTGAAATTCCTTGGGTAAAACGCGCCTATGGTGCTCTGGGAGGTGTTGCTGTAATCGCTACAAATACATGGGCCGCTTTTAAAGGGCGAGATGCGTTAAAAGTAACTTGGGATTATGGCGAAAATAAAGATTATAACACTGAATTATTTATAAACCAACTAGAAGAAACCGTACATAAAAAAGGTCGGGTTGACAAATCTATAGGGAATACAGAAACCGCTTTTAGTACAGCAAGCAATATAGTTGAACACACTTATAAATTACCACATTTGGCGCACACTCCTATGGAAGTTCCAAATGCGATCGCGTGGGTTCAAGGTGATACTTGCGAAGTTTGGGCTCCTGTACAAGCTCCTCAATCGGCAAGAAAAGAAGTTGCTAATTTTTTAAATATAGATGAAGAAAAAGTCACTATAAACGTACAATTGTTAGGTGGTGGTTTTGGAAGAAAGGCTAAACCCGATTATGTTGTTGAAGCCACTGCTTTATCTAAAGCCATTAATGCTCCTGTTCAGGTAGTTTGGTCTCGTGAAGACGATATTAAAAACGCCTATTATCATACCATTTCGTCGCAATATTTAAAAGCTAGTTTAGACAAAAACGGACAAGTCACGGGTTGGTTACACCGTTTGGCACTACCTACAATAAAATCTACTTTTCAGCATGGTGCCAATACGCCACAAGCGGGCGAACTGGATAGCGCTGTAAATGTACCTTATAATATTCCTAATATTCAAATTGAAAGCGGAACCTCTAATGCACACCTTAGAATTGGTTGGTTACGTTCGGTAATAAATATTCCAAATGCATTTTGTATAAATGTTTTCGCCGATGAATTAGCTGCCGAAACAGGAAAAGACCCTTTAGAATTCAGATTAAATCTTATTGGTCCCGACAGACTTGAAGACACTAAAAACGAATATAAATACGATACTGCAAAACTGAAACATGTACTTAAAACAGCTGCAAAAAACATTGGTTATGGCAAACCATTACCTAAAGGACATGGCATAGGATTGGCAGTACATTATAGTTTCTTTTCGCATGTTGCCACAGCCATAGAAGTTTCGGTTATTGATAACAAGCTAAAAGTACACAACGTGAGTATTGTAATTGACTGCGGGACTGCTATTAATAAAAATTCGGTTGTAGCGCAGATGGAAGGGGCTACTGTTTTCGGTTTGTCTTTAGCCATGTATGGCAAAATATCGACTAAAAATGGTGTTGTTGAACAAAGTAATTTTAATGACTATCAAATTTTAAGAATGGTTGATACTCCTAAAACACAGGTTGAAATTATTGAAAATAATGCCAAACCTACCGGGGTTGGCGAACCAGGAGTTCCTGTTATTGCTCCTGCACTTGTAAATGCCATATTTAATGCTACTGGAAAACGGTACAGAAGTTTGCCTTTATCTGAACATGGTTTGGTATAATCACTACAGTTTAATTACTAAAAACGCAGATAACGTATTGTGATCTGCGTTTTTATTTTCATAGTACACCTATTTATTTTATAGCCGTTGCTATTGTTTCTTCTTCTATTAACCCAAATTCATTCCCCCAACTGTTGGAGATATAATTTACAACATCTGTTAATTCCTTTGTACTTAAATTATGACTTGGCATACTGCCGTAATACGACACACCGTTTACTTTAATTTCACCACTTAGGCCTTTTAAAATATTTTGGGCCGCTCTAGGAATATCCGACAGCAAATAATCCGACTTGGCTAAAGGCGGAAATGCTCCTGTTAAACCTTCCCCATTTTCCATATGGCAAGCAATACATTGTACATTATAAATCTGTTTACCCCTATTTATACGCTCTTGTAATTCATTCTGACCGAAAACAAAACCCGTATACAACATTACAGTAAGGCTTATTATACTTTTAATAAAATTCATAGTCAATATTATTTTTTTTCTGATAATTCAACAAAATACACCTCGTAAGGTTTTAACACAGGCTGCAAGGACACTTCTATACCATTTAACAGGTCCTTACAGTAGACCTCATGTTCTGCCCCTTTAAGCTTTATCGCTATATTGGTGTCTGTTTTACCCAAGTTAATTATAGACAGAACATAATTTCCTGCATCGTTTGTTGTGTAACGCCACATACATCCTTTATAACCGTTCGCGTTTGTTTCTGTTACCGAAATTTCGGGCAGACCACTTTTGTTTTTTACTTGCGCTAAAACCGACGCTTTTGTTCGATCTAAAGTAGAAACAATTAATAAGGTTCCTTTACTCTGCTTTAATCGTTCTAAAGGCAATCCGTATTCATTCCTTTTTAAACTGATCGCATCTGTAATAATTGTACCTCCTTCATCTAAATACTGCTGTAAGGCATTTAATTCTTCTTGAGTAACATGTTCTGTATTATACACCAAAACCACATCCCACAAGTTAGAATTCTGCTCTAAAAGTATATTCTTGGTGGCAAATCCCAAAGGAATCCCTTCAAAATTTAAAGCTTCATACGCTTCAAAAATACCATCCATATAGCTGGCTTTATTTGCTGCAGACGTTTTAGAATAAAATAAGCGAATAGGTTTTCTCGCATTTTGCATCTTAACAATCTCTTCACTATAGGAGTTTAAATCCATAATAGTTGAAAACAATTCATTGGTAACCTGTGGTTGCTGATTGTTAGATCCTGCATAACCTTTAGTTACTTTTTTTCTTAAGGAGCCATCTATATCTCTTGGCCAATACCACGTTTGCGATGCATTTAAACCTAAAATATGAGCCGCCCAATGTACAGCTCGCACATAGGCAGGATCCATATATAAATCGCGTGAATGATTGGTACTTAACAAATGACTTTCGGAATTAAAATTAAGTTGATTAGGACGTACAGATTTCAAAAAATCATAGCCCATAAAGAGCTCTCTCCAGCCAAAAGCATATTTTTGGTCTAATACAATTTCTCCCGATCGGGTATAATTATAATTTGCTGCAACATCGTTACCGTTAATCTCACTCAATTCTGTTAAAGCTTCCAAATCAATACCTGTACAAGGATCGTTATTGGTAAAAAATGAAGGCATAATTTTTAATTGCGCCTTTGCACTGGGATCGTATTTTCTTATTTCAGATTTCATCCAAGTAAACCATTGGGTTACTCTATAGTCATTAAAGGTATTCCAATCGTACCATTTTGGAGTGCCCAGAAGTGAAATATCCATAGGGATTTCTACAGTAATGGCATCAAAATTTTTAAAATTCGTGTGCCACAATGCATTTAATTGCGCTATAGATTGATGCTTTGTTTGTAACCATTTTTTAAACTTTTCAATGGTAAATGCGCTTACACTTTGACTGCTCCACACTTTTTTAGAACCATTTTTATAAGTAATCCATCGTGGCTCGTTACATAACATATAACCTAAATTGGTATACTGTTTACCTGCCATTTTAGGAACAGTTCCTTTGATAAGATTCCCCATTAATTCCTTTGCTCCCGGGTTATCGATATCATACTCTAAAAACGGAGCACCTTGCATACGATTAAATGTAGCACCGTATTTTTTGTTTGTCCATTCTGGCACATTTTTATTATTTATAAACACAAAACCAGGTGTATTACTTGATTCGGCATATAATTTTTGAAGAAAATTTTCATCCACATTTCCAGAAGCATCTACAAACGAGGGTGAGATAAACGCCACATCTAAATCCCCATAAAACTCTTGTAACTGTTTAGAATCTGGTTTCCATGTAAAATCGGCCAAAAAAACAGGCCGGTTATTACATGTAATTTGATTAGACTCTACCTTAACTTTAGTCCAATCTATATTAGGAATTGGTTGTCTTATTACTTTACCATCCCGCAACTTTTCAGCATATAGTATGGCATTATCAAGCATCTTAATAATGTCGTTTCTTTCAAAATCTGGTAGAGCCTCGGCCATAGATTTCGCATTGTTTTTATAAATTGAAAATTGCTTGAAATAGGATTCGTTTTCAGCCTTATGGCTTTCATCCCATTGGGCATATTTCAAAAACTCTTCGGCCGTTCTCACTGTCATGCGCTCTTTTAAAGCATCTTTTCCTTGAGCTTCAATGGTGTAAATTAATTGATCTAGTTGTGAAATTTTATTATTAGCAGTCTTTTCTAAGGATTGTGAAAAAGACAAATTAACCATTAATACGAAGAGATAAACAAATCCTTTATATTTTATTTTTGAAACCATCATTTGAAATTTTTATTCCATTAAATTTAGAACTAAAAAAAAGAGAACAGCTAAATTATAGTTATTCCCTTTTTCACTCACTTATAAATAATCCTATAATTCCTCATGCAAAAGATTTATTATAGTTTTTTATACATTATAAAAACACATCGTTTTTACAGTGTAATTCTTTTGTAATGCCCTTAAAGGTATTCATGACTAAGCCAACATCTACGGAATACGAGATATATTGCACGCCAATATCTTTCCACATTTTAGCTTTTTCAGGCGATTCTGTAAACGTACCTACAGCTTTACCATATTTTTTAGCTGTTTTTACAGCATCTTTCATAGCATTCACAACTTTCGGGTCGTTAACTTGACCTGGAACTCCACAAGATTGCGATAAGTCGTAAGGCCCTAAGAAAATGACATCAATACCATCAACTTGAACAATCTCCTCTAAATTATTAATGCCTTCCATTCCTTCAATATGAATAATGGTTGTTACTTGATCATTAGCATTACCAAAATGATCGGCACCATTAATATTGGTATATTCTGCAGCACGCACATAACGGCACATACCGCGTTCTCCTTTAGGATAAAACTTAGTGGCTTTTACAACTTTATCGGCATCTGCTTTGGTACAGATTTGAGGTATTTGAATACATTTAATTCCAATATCTAAGGCTCTTAAAATTAAAGTTTCCGAATTTTCGGTTACCCTAACTACTGGTGTTATACCTTTAGCTTCTGCCGCACGAACCATATTTTGAGTAGATTCTATGCTAAATGGACCATGCTCCATATCTATAATTACAAAATCGAAACCGCTAAAAGCAGCAATTTCTACGATAGCTGGATCTTGCATTTTACAAAACGGGCCAAACACTGTATTTCCCGCTTTAAGACTGTCTTTTAATAGATTTCTAATCATAATTTATAATGCTGTTGAAACACGTTTTTTAACTAAATAATCCTCTAATGCTAAATGCGAACAATCGTGACCTATACCACTATTTTTAAAACCTCCATGCGGCAAATAAATCGCGTATTTTACACCATTAATTTGGATTTCTCCAAACTCAAGATCTTCTGTAAAACGCTCAATGCGTTTATGATTGTTTGTGAATATATAGGACGCTAAACCAAATTCTGTATCGTTAGCCAATTCTAAAACTTCATCATCTGTATCGAAAGGCATTACCCCTGCCACAGGACCAAAAGTCTCTTCTCTAAACAATTTCATATCTGTTGTAATGCCAGACAGGATTGTAGGTTGAAACCAGTTTCCGCCTTCTGGTAAATCTGCAGGAATTTCTCCTCCATATTCTAATTTCGCTCCTTTGCCAACGGCATCTTCTATTAACTCCAACATTCTATCCCTAGCACTTCTAGAAGCTAACGGCCCCATAAATACATCTTCGTTTTCTTTAATCCCGAAACCAATTTTTATTTCTGAAGCACGTTTCACATAAGCCTTCAAGAATTTATCATAAATGTTTTTATGAACAAAAATCCTGTTTGCAGCTACACAAATCTGACCCGTATTGCCGAATTTTAAACCTATTGCAAGATCTAAAGCCGTATCAAAATCGGCATCTTCAAAAACAATAAATGGTGCGTTACCTCCCAATTCCATTCCTAATTTTTTGATAGAAGTTGTACTATCGGCAATAACTTTCTGACCCGTTTGTGTAGACCCTATCATTGTTAATACCGCTGGGATTTTACTTGTTGTCATTGGTGTTGCCACATCACGACTAGATCCGGCCAAAATATTTACAACACCTTTAGGGAAGTTTATGCTATGTAAAATTTCGCCAACCATATAAGTTGATAATGGAGAAAGTGCAGAAGGTTTAATAATTAAAGAACATCCTGCAGCTAGTGCTGGTCCAATTTTATAACCTACATTTAAAAGCGGGAAATTCCATGCTAAATACGCAACGACTACCCCTGCAGGCTTCGCAATCATTTTATGGGTATGCGTATTATCGTAATCTGGAATTTGCTCTTCTCTTAAATTCTTCATGGCATTTGGATACCACTCTAAAGCCTCTGTAAGTCTTTCAATATCCTCTAATGACCCAGCATAAGTTTTTCCCATTTCATGAACCATTGCAGTTCTTAGTTCGTGAGATTTTTCTAATATGGCATCGCGTAGTTTAAGCATCCATGTTGTACGTTCATCTAACGAAAGGTTTTTCCAATAATTAAATCCTTTTTGAGACGATTCTAAAGCCCTTAAAGCATCTTCTTTTCCTGCTTTTGCCACCTGAGCAATAACTTCGCCCGTGGCAGGACAAATAACATCCTCGCGCTCTCCACTTGCCGAATCAACTAATTGTCCGTCGATGTATAATTTTTTATATCCGAAATTCTCTGTTTTCATAATCTTATTTAATTCTGAATATTATTTTAATACGGTCTCGCTTTTATGAATGCTATACTTTTGTAATACATCCTCATCGATATCGATACCTAATCCAGGTCTGTTTGGAACCTCGAGATATCCGTCTTTCATGACTATAGACGGATAAGTCAGTTTTTCTCTTAACCCATTTTCTGTCTGATCGTATTCTATTAAAAACTCTGGTTGATACATTCGTCCTGGAATGGATTCTAAATTTGAAATAAAATGTAAGGCGACATGAATACCTATAGATGTTCCCCATGTATGCGGAATAAGATCTACGCCATTTGCACTCGCAAGTGCCGAAATACGCTTAGCCTCTGTTAATCCCCCACTGGCACAAATATCGGGTTGAATTATATCTACCGATTTATTTTGAATGAGTTGTTGAAACCCAAATCTTAAATATTCACATTCACCACCAGAAATTGGAATGGTTGTTTTTTGTCTTAATTCGTTATACTGACCGTAAAACTCTGGCGAAATAGGCTCTTCGAACCAACCAATATCGTATTTTTCAATTTTTCTTGCTAATTCTGTAGCTTCTCTTAAAGTATATGCATGATTAGAATCGACCATTAACTTAATGTCTGGCCCAATATACTCACGCATTTTTTTAACATTTTCAACATCTGCCTTTATACCTAAGCCCACTTTCATTTTCATGGCTTTGAAACCTTGAGCAATATAAGATTTAGCTTCCTTTTCAAAATCTCTAGCAGGATTTTCAAAATCTGTAAAATACATACCTGTTGCATAAGGCATGATTTTAGTACGATGTGCCCCACCTAACAGAGTTGAAATTGGTAAACCCAAAACCTTTCCTTTTAAATCCCAAATGGCAATATCTATGGCACTCATAGAAGCTACCAAAACGCCACGTCTTGCAAAATCGAGAGATTTTCGATACATTTTATTCCAGATAACTTCGTTTAATAAAGGATTTTCTCCTACAACTGTTGCTTCTAACATTTTTATACCGGCTTCTAATACAGTTGCTGGACCGTAGCCTTCACCCCAACCATATTGTCCGTTTGATGCCGTGATTTTCACAACACAAATACAACGTTCAGAATATTCCCATTGCGAAAAGAAAAAGCTTTTAGAAAGTTTATCTTTTAATATAAAGGTTTCTATTTTTTCAATTATCATATTTTAAATTTTTCAAGGTTGGTTACACATTACTACACGAATCCCCAGATGTTAGTAAAAATTCAATTAAACTACAAATTACTATAAATCAATCGTATAATATCATTCCTAATTATTAATTGTAGTAATAAACGCGTATTTGTTTATTCATTTACAAGAGACTAAATTATATATAATCTTAAGGTTTTAATCCTAAGAAATTACCCTAGAGAAAATCAATTTTACCCCATTTTTACTTACCCATCCTTTTAATTGCGTAAATTATTGCACTTAAGCCACTTCTTTACTGTTAATAAAGAATATATAATATCATACCAGGGTATTAAATAAAAAATGCCTCGAAAAACAAGAACTGTTTTTACAAGACATTTTTACCATTAAAATAAAATACACAATGATTTAAACTTTTTTAAGCTCTACTTGCATACGCTTAGAAAAATCCTGTAATTCTTTAGGTGTTTTTCCTGCAATTTGGGAAAACGTAGTATTAAAATTAGTATTAACGTCGTTTAGTTTAGATTTTTTTTCCTCGGCGGTTATAGATCCCGATTTAAAATCTTTCATAACCCCCATATAGTCTGTTATGTAAGCATTACGTGCATCAAGTAGTGCTTTATGCTGCGATTCATTTAGATTAAATTCTTTATCTGCCGCATTTACAAAATAATCAATTTTCTTTTGTTGGGATTTATTTTGACCATACATGGTAGAAAATGAAACCAGCACTAATAGTAGTAAAAGTATTTTTTTCATGAGAATTGTTTTAAGTTACTGAGTTATTAATATTATTTCTTTTGCCATACACGAACATATTCAATTTCGAAATCAACTACACCATCATCTTTGTCTCCTTCAGGACTGTTACGTTCTAAATCTGATTTGCTTTTTGGATATCCATGCCAAGGAAACGTTTCTTGATCTAACCATAAACTAATTGGTTTAGTAGCGACATAACCATTGTATTGATCTGGAACGTCGCGATTTTCCTTCGCCCAAGTTGTGACTTGATCTGCTGTCACTTCTGAAAACAGCTTGCCATCTACAAAATATTTCATTCCGTTTTCGTCCCATTCTACACCATAAACATGAAAATCGTCTGCCACTCTAAACCCTAAATCCTTTTTTTCTGTGTATGTAGGCTTACCTTTCAAAATTTTATTCCAATCCCGAATAGACCACCAAAGCTGACTGTCTAAATGGCTTATATTTTTTTCTGAAACACCTCCAAATAATTCATAAAAATCAATTTCTAACTTATCTCCCATGGCCCAAAATGCACTTGAAACCTCAGCATCTGCAGCTTTACTTTTTATTTCTATATAACCGTATTTAAACTCTCGACGTCCTATTAAACAAGCAGTCGTAAGGTTTTCATAAGGTAAGGCATCTCCAAAAACAGGTGTATGTACCTCTTTTTCGAATGGAAAATCTGGTTCCCAATGCGTTTCTAAAACCAATTTACCTTCTTCTAAACGGTAATTTCTACCTGAAAACTGTGAAGGCGCTCTCCCCTTCCATACTTTTTTATTAGGCTTATCGGGATGTTTATATACAGGTTTACCATTCTCGAATTTACCCACTACATACCAACGCTCTTCATTTAAGGCTGGTGCTTCGAACTCGTCGCTAACCGCATCATTAAGCACCCAATTTCCCGTATTATCCGGATCGGAAAAAGGCACAACCTTGTTAACACTTATAATCTTAGAAGAATTTTCGGGCATTGTTTTGGATTTACATCCTACCCCAACACTAAAAATCATAACCCCCACTAATACGTTGAAAATACTTTTAAACATATATACAATTTATAGATTACCCTTTTTGCCAAACCCTTAAATATTCAATCTCAAAATCGATAGTTCCATGTTCACCAACTTCTTCTTTAGAGTCTGGAACACCGTGCCAAGGAAACGTTTCTTGATCGAACCATAATTTTAATGGTTTCGTAACCACATAGTTTTCTTTAGATCCGTTTCCTCCATTATGAATACTATCATCATACGCGTTAATTTGACTTACTGATGCTTGGGTAAACAACTCGCCATCTACATAAATTTTAATACCTGCTTCGCTCCAATCGAACCCATACACATGAAATTCATCGGCTACTCGGAATCCTAAGTCATGATTTTCTGTATAAGTTGTATGTCCTTTCCCCTCTGGAGTCCAATCGTGAATGGACCACCATAGTTCGCGATCCCGCCACAATTTATTTTCTTGCTTATGATCTCCAAACATTTCGAAAAAATCAAATTCTGTATTACCTCCTGTTCCCCAAAAGGAACTCGTAATTTCGGCATCGGCAGCTTTAACTTTCACTTCTAAATAGCCATATAAAAATTCGCTTTTCGCAATTACCGCAGCAGTAGTTATGTTTTCATATTTTGTTCCATCTGCATCTACTTTTGGAGAAAAATTATAATCTGGCTCCCATCGGGTTTCCAATTTTAATTTACCATCTTCTAGCCTTACATTATCTGTACTGAATTGAGATGGTGCTCTTCCTACAAAATTCGATTGATATTCCCCGTTTCTACCTTGGATAAGCCATTTATCCTCGTTTAAAGTTTCTGCTTCAAATTCATCGCTTACGGCGGTATTGATTTTCCAATTCCCATTATTCTCTTGATCGGACAATGGTAAACTTGGGTCGTAAACCTCGGGGTCTGTAACATCCGGATCTGTAGTGCTAGAACCTGAAGCATCATCACTAGTACAGTTTAGTAAAAAACTTGCAAAGAGTACTGCTAATGAATATTTTAAAATTTGTTTATAAACAGGTGGTCTTGTTATCTTTTTCATTTCAATCAAATTAACACGCTACATTTTCCAAAACAAGGAAAAACAGACTATCTAATATGAAACAAATTAAATAAAATACAAGAAGACTAAATCAGCTAAAATTAACCACTACTAACACTATTTTACCCTAAGAAAACTAAATGAATAACATAGTTGAAACAAAAAAGGTTTTATACTCTAAAAGTGAGTTTATAATTGTAGAACTGAAAACGATTTGCGTTTAATTCTGAAATTATTTACTATAATTTATAACGGTAAGCTTTGGGTGTAAGCCCCATAATTTGTTTAAACTGCTTATTAAAATTAGGAATAGATTTGTAGCCTACACTATAACATATTTCCGAAATCGGACTATTTTCTTGTACGAGCATACGCGATGCATTTCTGATTCTAACCTGATTTAAAAACTCGGTAAACGATTTATTTGTAAGCTTTTTAAAGAATCTACAAAATGAATTGGTGGTCATGCATGCAACTTCTGCTACATCGTTTAAACTAATATCATTCTTATAATTTTCGGATATGTATTTAATTACAGCATCTAAACGATCTGGAGATTCCGACGTAAATTGACGCATATCTGTTGTAGATAATACTTTTTTGTTTTCGGTTAAAGACAGTTTGTACAAAATTTCTAAAAGTGAGATAGACTGGTAGCCTTTAGACAAATCTGTAATTTCAAGTAACTCCTCTCGAATGCTATCGCTAACCGATTTGTCAAACGACAAGCCATACTTAGACAGTTCTAGCATTTTTTTAACCTCAGAAAATTCAGGGTTTTCAAAAGTTCCTTCTCCCATAAAATTGTCTGTAAATTTTATAACCGTAGTATTTACCATTAAGTCCTTTTGCCCTTCGTAATACGATTCATCATTTCGCCACAAGTGCGGCAAATACGACCCAACCAAAACCAAATCGCCAGGATAAAATGGCGAAACGCTATCTCCTACAAACCTAATCCCACTACTTTCCGAAATATATAACAATTCGAATTCTGCATGATAATGCCAAGATTGATCTAAACAAGGAACAGATCTCTTATAAATATTAACGCGTTTATTTACAAAATTCTCGGTGTTTTTTAAGACTAGTTTCATAGAATGAGATATTAAGGATTTATGACACTTTTTATTCTGAGTATCGAATAAATAAGCTATAAATCATGATAAATAATAATGATAACAACTGAATATTACCCCAAATATGATGTAAATATAATAATTTTCAAACATTCGAGTAAAATAATTAACAATAAGCAAGCATAGATTTTAAATTTTCACTAATATAATTCTCATTTTTTACGAAATCAACAAAACATTGTAAACAACCTAATTTTAGGATTAGACAACACAAAGTATATACAAGCACAGGATCGGCTACAAAAAGCTTTAAATCAGCATCAAGTAATCATTAGAATTAAAAACAGGATAAAAAACAGTTAGTGGAAGGTAATTAATGCAAAATGCTTAACCTATATATTCATTTAATTTGAGTATTAACTATTCATCTAAAATTAATATTATGAAAAAACTTTACTCAAGTATTCTAATTGCTTTGGCCGCAACCACGGTTTCAAGCGCACAAGTAGTTGTAGATTTCTCTGATGACTCCTATCACACTACCGAAGTAACAACTAATCTGGGAAATCATGCAGACTGGAGTTATGGAGGCGGTGCTTGGCGTGTAGACGGAGATAACGACCAAATAGTAAATTTAAAAGCGAATTGGCAGTTATGTGTTTACAATATACCTTTTAAACAGAAAAGGTTGGAGATGTGTTGTCTGCCAAAGTTACCACACGGTTGGGTGGCGATGAACTTGATTTTTTAGCAGAAGAATCTTTTTTATTAGTAGGATTTCAAACCAATACTACGCTTACAGGATCTAGTCGCGACAATAGAGAAGGTGTTATAATTAAATCTTCGGCAGCGGCAGACAACCAAGTATTTTTAGCCTCGCAAGGCATGGGTAATTTCGATAAGAACCCAACAATTTCTCAGGCAGATAAAGGACCCTACGAAATTATTGTAGAAATTGAAATCGCTGAAGATGCTGCGAGTACAGTATTAAGCTCTAGAATTAGAAATTTAACTTCTGACGAAACATCTGAGACTATTACTGTTACTGGAATTAATCAAGTGGTTTATGATGCTATTGTAGGTGATGGTGCATATTTAATGCTATACAACTATAATCCTTTTCAAGGGATTGAAGGTGTAGATTATAACATTACAAGTATTTTCGTAAATGAAATAGTGTTAGATGTAAAATCGAGTACACTATCTACACCTGATCTTAAAACTTCAGACTTTGCTCTGTATCCAAACCCAGCAGAAGATGTGCTTTATATTAATAGTTCTACTAAAATTGAAAAAGCTGAAATTTTTGATGTGTTAGGAAAATCGGTATTATCTCTTAAAAATGTAAACGATGTTATAGATATTTCTACATTAAAAAACGCTTTATACATGCTTAGACTAACTACCAACACAGGTGTTTCTATAAAGAAATTTGTTAAAAAATAAGATTTTACAACCCCACTTTTAATAAAACACCCTTTTGATGCTTTAATCAGAAGGGTGTTTTTATTTCCGTTTACAAGGTATTACAGTCTACAAATAGCACTCAAACAATCTCTCCTAAAAATAGTCAAAAATCATCTAGCATTTTAACCTGAAGTTCTTTCTATACTTCAATTCCTTTATAACATCTTAAAACACGATTTTAACGATTTCAAATTTTTAAAATTCACTTCCAGATCTATTTTCCGATATCCACATGATTCACCCTTATACGCTACACCGATTTTACATTCTGATTGTGCATCCTACTAGATAATTACGTAAAGAGCATCGCGTATTTCGCCTGAACCACTACACATTTATACTAATTATTATAAACACAACACCGCAGAACTTATAATTTCTAATTAAAATAGCTTGATAGGATAGGCACTTTTATTAAAAACATGAGATAATAGATGTGTCTCTTTTCTGCGATTTAACAATTGTAGTCGCTCCAGCTTTCTTCTAATCTCACCTAACATGTTATAAAAAAAAGGATAAAACACAGATGCGCTTTACCCTTTTCTAACCAAATTAAATTACAAGTTAACTAATTATAGACCTCTATTTCGTCTATTTTTACACCAGTATATTCTATTGTTACTACATTACCATCTTGATAATTAGATATTGCCATTAACGTACCTTCTCCAAAATCTCTATCTCCCGTAAGGTTATAGTCTACTTGGTACGTCTCGATATCATCTTCACCATCGCCATCTAAATCTGGCATAGTACGTTCCTTTTCTACACTCCACATAACATCAATACTAGCAGCTGAAGAATTATCTGTATAATTCATAGATTCATAATTCTTTGCATTTACCTCTGTTATATACTCTATGGTTAAAGGCGTTTCTTGATATACATTTAGTTTATAGGGTGCATTTTGACCAACTATATTGGTTATAGAATACACCGGAACTAAAGAAATATCTGGTTCTTTAAAATTCGATTCTTCTTCGCAAGCCAACACAAAGAGTGCTAGCATAAAAAGGCTTATATATTTTATAATATTTTTCATCATTATCTAATTTAATTAAGGTCTTACTTCTACTACTTTTAAGGCAAAATCATCAAAGTATATGGTTTGTCTTCCTACACCTGCCCCTGGATTATCATCTGGAGAAACTAATAATGTTAATTTCAATTTCTCGGTAATTGCAGGAACTGTAATAATTTGTTTAACCTGTGTCCATTGTCCTTTGGTTACACCTGAAAGATCCCATGATTGACCAAATTCTGGAACGATATCACCATAGGTTCTAAACGCTGTTATAGAACTATTTGGATCTAAATACACCATATAAGACACTTCGTAAGTACCCGCTTCTACCAAATCTATAGTTCCTAAACCATAAGAAAATAATTGGAAATTTTTTGAAAGCTCTTCTACAGAAAGTTTAACAGATGCTAGGCCGTTAGAAGCGCGTTCTTCTGTTCTAGACCAATTAGGATCTTGTGCTGTATTGTTTGCTCCTACCCAAAATGCGCCATTAGGTCCTAAATATCCTCGATTTAAAGCATCCATATAAATTTCATAACTTGCCCAGCTTCCAGACTTAAGAATATTGTTGCCAATATGCATAGAGACAGTTTCTGGCCCAAAGGATTGCAGCGTTCTTTGATCTAAAGATTGTATGCCCCCATCACTAGTGTAGGTCACAGTAATCTCATCAGAATTATAAATTGGCTGCGTCAGTTTTAACTCCATTATTGTACTGTTGCTGCTTACCTTAGCAGAGTGTACCGGAACTATCTGGTCGAATCCAGAGACTGAATTCACTACATGAACTTGAAAATTTTGTTCTTGGCCTGTAAATGGAGCTATTTCACCGTTTACTCGGAACGTAATTGTTTCGTTTTCTAGTTCTTTTAAATTGCCATCGAAAACAAATGGTTGCGTAGATTGAATTACCTTAACTCTTAATGGTATTAATTTTTCAGTATTATACTTTGGAAGCTCGTTTATACGTGAAGATTTCATACTACCCGCATTATAGGTCCCGAGTTTATAAAATTTTATTACTGCCGTAACACCCCCAGTTTGGGCAGGCGTTCCGTGAGGTACAACCCACGACCTAGCATTTGGACGTCCAACAGTTGTGGCATCTTCAAACACTAATTCCCCTCCTGCTTCTACTTCTACTTCTGGCCAACTTAAAGAATCCTTAAGCAAAGGCATATCATCGGCTAAAACATCTAAAACCACAGCATCGTTTTGAAACACTTTAAAAGCAGGTTTTATATTTTCATAAACATCAAAAACAAAAGAGGTATCTATGACCCATAAATCGCCTTCTTGTACCGCTTCTATTTTTCCATCTTTTCCGTTATAGCTTACAGGATGTTTAAACTTATTTAACAATCTTACTTTATTTATTCCTGGATTATTAAATAACACATGTGCTTTTTCTGTATCAATTTTTAATCCAGCAGCTTCATCAATAAAGTTTGCTAAAGTATCATTTGGTGCAAATCCAGATTTAAGAAAATGATTCCCTTCCTCAATTTGCCATTCATGACTTACAGTACCTTGCGAGAGGTCGAAAAACGACATAAACGTGTCTATGTTAACACTAAATGGATTTACTGCAAATTTATCAATACTTATAATCCAGGACACGTCTGAAAGGTCATCTGGCGCTGTATACTCTACGTAATCATCATCTGAACAACTAAAACCTAGCAGCACACATAAAATAGGTAGAATTAATTTTATATTTTTCATCTCTTTATTTTTAATTAGTTGTTTGTATTTCTTTCATCTAAAGGTATTGGATAGGTACCATGTGTGGCTTCTGAATAATTTAAAGCAGGCTTATCATATTCATAATCCACAATAACTCGATTTACTCCTGGATCTTGAGCTACTAATGATGGGAAGTTGGCTTTAGTTACCGTTTCTCCTTCATCATTGCTATAAATAAAGTTAACACCATAAAACGTCATATTAGACAATTCTCTTAAGCGATCTTCAAAACCATAATTATCTGATTTTTTCCATCGTTGAAAATCTAACCATCTAATACAATGCCCTTCAGCCCCCATTTCTAACGGCTTATCTTTGTACATTAATTGATGCATTAATGTTTCGGCAGTATAATTTATCTCATCGTAAGTGTGTGCCGAGTCTGATCCTGATGGTCCTAATAATACTAAGCCCCATCGTTTACGAATTTCATTCATTAGCTCTAATGCGCCATCAACATCGCCTGTTTTAATTTTACATTCTGCCTGCATTAGCATAACATCGGCCAACCTATTTAGCACCACATTTTTACTAGAAAGAGTAGCAGAATTATAAGGCAATTCTGTTTCTGAAGCCACAATATCGTGGTTAGTGTATTTCTTCCACCATGCAAATCCCCAAGCTGTACCATTAAAACGGGTATATTCACTAGTTGGAGCTTTGTAGTACTCGGTTTGAGTATCTTCTACCAATGCCATCATGGCCGAAGCTCGTAAAGGCACATTTCGTTGAGTAACTCCTGAAATTGGATTATTATAATAATTTCTATCATCTAATGGATCCATTGGTTCTGTTTTGTACTCATAAGCAATCCATGCAGGACCAGTAGCTCCTCGTGTTCCTGAAGTTTGCTGATTTAACCAATTGGTTCCAGAATCACCATTCCATCTACTTAATTCAATTCTTATAAAATCTTCTGAAAAGTTAATTTCCAAAATTGACTCTTTATTGAATTCTCCCGCGGTGGTAAATAATTTAGCAGGATCGTATTCTAACTGATACCCATGGTTATAAATAACATCATCAAAATAAGGCATCGCCATATTATATTCTAATTCGTATAAATAAGTAGAACCTAATATTGTTGCAGCTGCCCCAGAAGTAACCCTACTTAAATCTCCATCTGGATATTCTCCATTTTTATACAGATGCTCGTATGCATATTTTAAATCTTCACGTACAAAAGCTACTACTTCTACTTTGGGCGATAACGGTTTCGCAAAATCTGCTTCGGTAACCGCAACTTTATCTCGGATCACAATTTTACCATCGTTGAAAGTTGTGTAAAGATAGAAATGAAATAAGCCTCTAAAAAAACGTGCTTGTGCCATTTGAGAAATCCATTCTTCTCTATCGCTTACTGTACCTTCAATATTCTCTAAAGCTTCAATAACCTGATTGGCTCTAAAAATACCTTGATAATTTGTGTACCATTTTTCAGCTATTTCATCAGAACTTGCTGTGTATGTATGGTTATAAAATGGCTCTGTGAACTGAGGTACAGGGCGACCATAACCTGGGTATCCCATATCCGACCGTTGCATTTCCTCTATAATATTGATTAAAAATGGGCTGTGTAAAATTTTATACACCGCATTTAAACCAGTACCTGTTTCTTTTAGATTTCTCCAATAACTATCTTTAGAAATTTCATTCGGATTAACTTCATCTAAAAAATCGTTATCCTGACAGGAGGAAAAACTTCCGATGATTAATAGTCCTAAAAATGCTTTTATAATTGTATTCTTCATGATTCTTCGTCTTAAAAATTCAAATTAAGTCCTAATAAATATTGTGCCGATGTTGGCCCTGTTCCTTTATCTAAACCTTTACCAGCAATTCCACCTCCAATTTCAGGGTTATAACCAGAATAACTTGTAAATGTTAAAGCGTTTTGTGCTGTAGCGTAAAGTCTGAATCTTGCTAATCCTAATTTTTCGCTTGTTTTTTTAGGTAAACTATAACCTATTGTAGCTTGTCTTAATCGTAAATAAGATCCATCTTCAAGATATAAATCGCTATATCCTATAAAGTTTCTATGGGTTCTTATATCTCCTCTAAAAGCAGGTATTGATGTTTCTGGGTTAGCTTCAGACCATTGATAGATTTGATCTTTATGTCTTCCAAAACCATAAGCCCAAGCATCAAAACCATTCATGATCTCCTGCCCAATTGCTGCGTACCAGTTCATTGAGAAATCGAAACTTTTATAGGTTAAGTTTAAATTATAACCAATTTCGAAATCAGGTAAACCACTTCCGCTATACACACGGTCGTTATCATCTAACATATTGTCACCATTTTGGTCTATAAAAATGACATCTCCCATTCGTGCACCGCTATCTATTTTTTGATATTCTGCTAATTTTTCTTCAGTATCTACGATACCGTTTGTTCGCCATAAAAAGAACGATGCTACTTCATGACCAACAGATAAAGCTGTTACTCTAGATTGAGCTGGAGCTCTACCAACTAAACCATTATCGTTTGTAAATAAAAAGTCTGTATTACCATTAATTTTAGTAATCTCGTTGGTGTTGGTTGAAAATGTTCCGTTCATTCTCCAATTTACCTTTCCTGTTTTCATGCGGTAACCCATAGTTAATTCGGCACCACTATTCACCATATTACCTACGTTTAACGTTACTGTTGCATTATATCCACCTCCCACAGATAATGGTAAAAACACTGGAAATAACATATCTTCTTTACTCGCGTAATAATATTCTGCAGATAAGGTTAATTTATTCTTGAAGAAAGCGAAATCCATACCTATGTTACTTGTAGTAGTGGTTTCCCATTTTAGTAACTGGTTTGCTAAACTAGTTTGTGTTGCACCTAAATTTAAGGTCTCGTTAGTACCGTTGTAACCCACGTAGTTAATATCTTGAGAGATCACTGGAGAAAATTCGTAAGATCTAATTCTGTCGTTACCCACAGAACCATAAGACAATCTTACCTTCCAGCTATTAATCGTCTTTTTCATACCTGACCAAAAATTTTCTTCCGAAATATTCCAAGCCGCAGCAACCGATGGGAATGTTCCCCATTGCTGATCTGCATCAAATTTAGAGGACCCATCACGACGAATACTAGAACTTAATATGTAGCGATCTTTGTAGTTGTACTGTATTCTACCAATAGTACCAATTCTTGTATCTGTATAATCGAAACCAGACGATACACTTTGATCTCCCGTAGCACCATCTAACACATCTAAATCTGGATTAGTAGCTCCTAATCGCTGTGCTGCAAATTGCTCGTTTTTATATTTTTCGAACGTTGTAAACAAAGTAAAAGTAAGATCATGATCGTTAATTTTCTTGTTATAAGTTAAACCAGCATCTACACTAAAACTTGTTCTAAACCCACTAGACCTTCTAATATAGCTATTAGAAGGCGAGGTTTGAACCACACCTTTATCACTAACAACTTCTTGATATGGTCTGTATTCACTACCATAGGTATTTGTAGTTGTTATACCTGTGTTTACTGCTGCAGAAAGATCATCTGTAATTTCGTAATTTGCATTTAAAGAAGCATTCGTTCTAACCGATCTAACATCTTGGGTTGTTCTAATACTTTCTAAAACCCAGTTTAGTCGATTTACATCGTCTCCATCTCCTCCGTCAAGTACATCATAATAATCTGGATCTAAACTATTTTGGGTGGGATTATATACTATGGCTTGAGACACTAAGTTTCCTTGAGGAATGTCTCTATCGTCTACAGATAAACCTACACTTGTTTGTAACCTTAATTTATTTTTTTCATAAACCGTATTAGACCTTACATTAAAACGTTCGTAACCTGAGTTAATTTGAAGCCCTTCCTGGCTGTAAAATCCTAACGAAACGTTATAGGTAATAGAATTTGTACCTCCAGAAATATTCGCGTTATAATTCTGTACTGGAACATCGTTATTAAATATTAAACTATTTAAATCGGTCTCGTTCTGGAACGAATAGGCATTATTCAATAATTGTAAACTTAAAGCCGCATCATCGTCTGAGGCTCCAGTAATATTTCTTTGTGTAACTATATCAAAATAGGTTTGCTCTACAGAATTCATTAGTGGCACTGCCTTATTTCTATGCGTAATACCATAACTTGCATTAAGTCTTACTTGCAACGCCCCAGCTTCACCTTGTTTGGTTGTAATAATAATTACCCCTGTAGCACCACGAGAACCATAGATTGCAGTAGAAGCTGCATCTTTTAAGATATCGATAGTCTCAATATCTGAAGGTGGAATTCTTGGATCTCCTTCTTGTACTATACCATCTACAACATATAGCGGCGTATTATCGCTTAACGACGTTATACCACGAATTAAAATTTCTGAATCTCCTCCTGGAGTTGCCGATGTGATAACATTCACACCAGCTGCTTGTCCTTGTAATGCAGATGACAAATCTGAAGTTACGATTTTCTCTAAATCATCTGATTTAACTTGTGCTACTGCACCAGTTAGTTCTTTCTTTTTAACTGTTCCGTAACCAATTACAACAACTTCTTCTAAGGCATCCACCTCTTCTACCATGGTAACATTCATAGTAGCCGACTTTACCTTTAGGGATTGCGGAGTCATACCTAAATAACTAAACTTCAATACATCTCCCATTGCTGCTTCAATAGAAAATACCCCATCAAAATCGGTGACAGCCCCAGTACGTTTTCCTTCCTTTTCTAAAAGGACAGAAACCCCAGGTAAAGGCATATCATCCTCTCCTTTAACTACTCCAGTAATCGTCTGTGTTTGGTTTTGGGCATACATCCCGGTACACAAAACTAAACATAGTAATAGAACAATTTTACCCTGTATTTTCCCTACAGTTAAACCTTCTTTTCTTTTCATTAGTTTGATTTTAATTAGCTTGTTTTAAACAATAATCTGTTTGACCAAAAACGCACAAATAAGCAATTATATGTAACAAAACACCTGTTTTGTTATCATATTTATAATTTAAACTCTTTGATCGGATGTAAAATTAAATTTAATAAATGTTAAAGAAATATTAATAATTACCTTTCACTTAACGTATTTTACCTGAGTACAAGTTTAAACTTAACTTATTGCCTATTAAAGTAGCACAAAATATTCATTAGCTAAAAAATGAAACTATCGTCTCGTTTTGACAAAGTCCTATTTACGCATTGCATCTTTTAAAATTGAAAAAATTAAATAAGAAAGAAATTCAACAAAAAACACCTCGGCTAGATATCGAATGTTTTACTATACAATTCATCATAATCCGATTTTGTATCCAAATCAAAATTTTCCATATCGGGCTTACACCTAATAACGTGAGATGAAAATGATTTTAAAACAGATTGTGCGCCAATATCTTCTCCTAGTTTTCTTAATTCTGAAAAATAAAAAGCATCAAAAATAACAGGAACTCCTAATTTTGAATTGAAATATTCAGATGCCAAAATCTGTTTTTTATTTTTTGAAATGATGCCATCATATCCTTTAGGTAGGAAGGACGTATAAAAGGTTGATCTGCTAATACAATAAGTACAGCATCCACTTTTTCTGAAGACTTACAAATATAATTAACTGCAAACGCAATAGAATTCCCCAACCCTTCTTGCCACGTTTTATTATCTAAGATGGTTACTGGGTAATTAATAATATGTTCTTTTATTAGATTAAAATTAGCACCTAAAACGACTAAAGTCTCCAATGATTCTAGTTCTAAAACAGTGTGCAAACTATGCTCTAAAAGTGTTGTATTTCCCCATGGTAATAATTGTTTAGGACGTCCCATTCTGGAAGACGACCCCGCAGCAAGAATAATAACTTTTAAATTTAGAGATGCATCAACTTTAGGCATGAATATGTCCTGTTTTCTCCCTTAAAGATATAGGGTGCTGTTGCCTTACAACCGATAATATTTCAGAAACAATAGACACAGCAATCTCTTGTGGAGTCTCTGCACCAATATTTAATCCTGCCGGACCATAGATGACGTCTAAAAAAGCTTCATCAAGCATCTCGAATTGAAGTTCTAACACTTCAGAAATTAATTTTTCTCGGCGTTTTACAGGTCCAAGAAGACCAATATATATGGGCAAAGTATGTTTTAACGCTAGCAGATTTCTCAAATCTCGAGCGTAGTTATGTGACATTAAAACTATAGCTGTTAATTTATCTATACACAAGGCATTAAAATCGATATTTTCAAAATATAACAACTCATTAGCACCTGGAAAATCATTTAAAGATTTATGTTCAGATAATCCAGCGACAACCACTGTTTCCCACCCCATGCTATGTGCAAATTTACATAGTTGAACAGTGTCATGCTCGGTTCCAAAAATAATTAGTCGAAAACGAGCAGGCAGGATATCTTTAAATTCCATAAGCTTATTTTCCTCTTGAGGGCAATTATATTTTGAAAACCAATTTTTTTCATCACGAAATAAAAAGTACGAACCATAACTTTTATTTGTACTTACCTCTGTTGAAAACAAAGAAGTAATTTGAATAGGTATCCTTTGTTTTAAATATGACCGAAATTTATTTATTATACTTAAATCTAATGAAAATGGTTCGATTAAAATATATAATATGCCTTCGCAACCTAATCGGTAACGGCCATCATATGTCATAACTTTAGGAACAGCCGTTTTAAAAACCGAGTCGCTTTGCCGCTTTACCTCTTGTTCTACACAACCGCCACTTACGGCTCCTACTATTCCACCGTTAGATTTTATTAACATTCGAACCCCAGGCTTTCTATATGATGAGCCTTCTAAATGCACAACAGTTGCCAATACACAGTCTAAATGCTTTTGTTTAGCATTTAAGTAGGCATCTATAATGTGTTTGAATTCGAAAGTCATGTTTTATAAAAATAACCAAATTATTAAAAAGGAATATCATTCTTTACAATCTCTAAGAGATTGTAAACTTCCCTAAAATAAGAACAACTACTGGCGTTGCGGTAACAAATTTAACTTATTTGAAAAATCTACAGATTTTAAGGTATCTACTTTCATAGCTTGGTTATTACCCTCATTTTTTAGATAATCGTTTTTTAAAACCTCCTTGCTATCTGATTGACAAACCAAGGTTCTAAACACAAAAAAAACCACAAAATACACGACCAAGTGAATTACTCCTATTCTCCACATAAAAAATAATAATTTTATAGTACAAATTAAAAGGTAAATTATAATAGAGATTGACACAATTTTATCTTATTCTTCTTTTAAATATTCTTAATGCCACCTATTCTATGATTGGTAAAACTAACTTTCTAAAAATTAATAATACTTCTATTACTTTCATCCATACTTTCAAACTTATTCAACAACTTATTAAAATCTTCACTAATCTTGCTCTCAACTACTCTTGCATAAATTTGAGTTGTCGATAATTTTGTATGGCCTAATAGTTTTGAAACCGTTTCTATAGGCACACCATTTGATAGCATTACTGTTGTTGCAAAAGTATGTCGCGCGACGTGAAATGTTAGTTTCTTTTGAATGTTACAGTCTATAGCTATTTCCTTTAAATATTTGTTTGTTTTCTGATTCGATATCATGGGAAAAACATAATCTGTTGAATAATCTTTATATTTTTCTATAATTTGCATTGCTTTGGGAAGAATTGGCACCTTAACGGTTTGGGATGTTTTTTCTCGTCTTGTAAAAATCCAATAGTTACCGTCGATACCCTTAGTAATTTGTTTTTTAATTAGATTCTTTTCATCTATGAAGGATAAACCCGTGTAACACGCAAACAAAAAACAATCCTTAACCCTCTCTAATCTATCATTATAATAATGAGTATCTTCTAAAAACTGCAGCTCTTTAGTTGTCAGATAAGCCCTATCATGCTTATCGAACTTTAATTTAATTTTTTCAAAGGGATTTTTTTCAATCCATTCTAATTTAACGCCTAAATTCAAAATCTTCTTAAAACGCTCTAGATGTTTCATTACCCCGTTATTGGCTAATGACAGACTACCCTTTACATTTTTTAAGAGTCGTAAAAAGAATTCAAAATCTGTTACAAAACGATAATTTAATTGTTTCAAATACACATCATCTACTTTTAAACTAGTACTTAAAAATTGCTTTAAGTACTTTTCGGTAGTATAATAATTTTTCATAGTCCCAGGCTTCAAAACATGAAGCATAGTTGTATTATGATACGTTATTAAATCTGTTAGTGTTTTATAAACATCACCCTCCCCTAAATATTTAGCCTTTATAGTTTTTGAAGTAATAAGGTCACCTTGTTCTAATAATTGTCTATGACAATCCAGTAACTTAATATAGGCTTGATCCAAATACGTATTTAAGACAGTTATCTCCTTTGACTTCCCTTTACCTCTACTCTTGGAGCTATCCCATTGACTCAATAAAACATGTCTTTTAAGACTAATTTCCGAGCGTTTTCCATTAACAGTTACTCGTGCATAAATAGATAAATTTTTCGAGTCTGTTTTAGATTTTCTTGTGAAGAAAATAATCGCGAATGTGTTTGTTGTTTGCATCTTACAAAGCTTTAATTGAACATTTGTTTTATGAATGACAAACAAAAATTACCCTTTAAAGTCCTTTAAATGTACAACTATTTGATCTAGAGACGCTTCTAAAAACGACTCACCGAATGACTCACCTTTAATATGATATCTTATGATATTATATAATAGCACCAAAAACAAAAAACACTGAAAATCAATAGATTAACAGTGTTTATATTGCTACTTGAATCAAGTTAGTCGGGGTGGCAGGACTCAATTAAAAATCACAAATATTTAATTTTCAAATACTTAGATTTAACAAAAGAGTACAGGACACGCTATAGGACATATTAAAAAAGATATTTGACATTCACTTATCAAATTTAGCCAAAATAGTATAATAAATATTATTTTCGGTTAGGTGATGGATAAATTATCCTTCAAAATTTTAATCCTATATCATACCAATCTGCTTTCGTGCCATTTTTGTGCCATTTTTGTGCCATTTTTGTGCCATTTAAATATATATATTTAAAAAGTGCTCCTTAAAAACATTTATAATACAAGCAATGTGAATATTTCATTCGTGCCATTTTTGTGCCAAACTATACTTCATAACCCGATACATTAATTACGTATTGTGTATTTTTACTCAACCCTTTTTTCTTTAGAAGATTCAATTCAACTAAAACATCTATATCCCTTATCGCTGTTCGTTTGGCCACCTTAAATTTTTCAACATACACACTACTGGTTATAGAACCGTTACCTTTAACGTATATTATCGCTTGCTTTTGCCGATCATTTAAATCTAAATTTGAAAGATACTTGTCATTATATATATCTTTAAAAATAGTTACTGATACCCCTCCTCCTTTTTCCACTATAAGTGGTTCAATCAATCCGTGATTTTCACATTCTTCAATAACTTTTAATGTGCCTCGCCCCCAAGATTCAATATAACCTCCCTTATAAAAAATATTAGCCATTAATTCATTCCTCGGATAAGAATTATGTTCGATTTTTAAATCCTCAGCAGAAAGTTGTTCAGGTAGGCTTCCTATATTCCATATGGTGATACGGTCATCATATAACCTAATTGTGATTGGTGTAGTTATATAAGTTCTATGAATAATTGCGTTAAAAAGAACCTCTCGAATTGCTTCAAATGGATATTCTGGTGTCTCTATACGACTAAGTCCTTCATAACTAATATTTCTAACTAAATACTTAGCATTTAATATTTCAATTGTTTTTTCTGCTAATTCAAATGCATTGCTTTCTATAACATCTTGAGCAATAAGATCAGTTGGCGAATCTCCAAACTTTCCAATCTTTAGATATGCATTAGTAAAAAAATTAGTAGGTTGTTTACCAAACAATAGAATAGCAGCACGAGTATATTTACCATCATCATTTATTAAATCTAATTTTTTCAGTATCGTTTCTGGATCACTAATATTTTTAATAGATGGCAGCCTCCCAGTTCGCATTGCACTCTGCCTAAAATTCTCAACTGCCCGCATATCAATATCATTAATAGTAACATTCTCTAAAGGAATTTTATCCCAAGTCTGATTGGATTTAACTAATAGAAAATCTTGAAGTGCATTCCCATTTAAAGTTTGTGTTGTACTCCCACTTCTTCTATAGAACTTACCGCGATAAGAAATAGGACTAGAACTTGCAGGAACAATAACCTCAATATAATCCAAGCCCTCTTTATTATGATGATTTACCTCACAAAACAAACCTAACAAATCTCTTATCTGATTTGGTAAATTAACAAGTAATTTTTCGTAATCATCTACTCCAACAATTTCTCCTGCGTCATTTACTCCTATTAATAATTTTCCTCCTTCTGAATTCGCAAAAGCTGAAATCCATTCAAAGTACTCATTTCTCCACGTTTCCTTCCATTCTATATTTTGCTTTTCAAGCATATTTTCTCTTTCAGTTAAATTGGTATTATTTCCCAAAGGTAAATATTATTTGAAGATTAAAGTATTCTATATAACAATGAAATGTTAGTGTTTTTTTTTTGAAGGTTGACAAGATATCAACACCATATTTACATTTACTAATACTTACCAAAACACCCCTTGTTAAAAGAAACCGACCACTACTCTATTACTAAAATGTTTCTTAATAATCCTAAGTGATTCCTAAAATATTTTGAATAGTTAAATTTAAACATATCTATTTATATATATCCAATTCGTATCCAACACAATAATTAGTGATTAAAACTGGGTAAAAAAACATATATACTTGCATTTAACCTTACCAAATCTAAGGTTTTACCTTAACATTAATCGAATTTTAATTCTGAATTTTGGCTTTAAAAAGAATATTTATCGAAATTCAATCTAGTATAAAACGTCAGTCTTGGGACACTTGTGTAAAGCATTATTACAGATTAGGCTTAGAAGAACATATTCC
Organism: Formosa haliotis; assembly: GCF_001685485.1. Lineage (NCBI taxonomy): Bacteria > Pseudomonadati > Bacteroidota > Flavobacteriia > Flavobacteriales > Flavobacteriaceae > Formosa > Formosa haliotis. The sequence goes on from NZ_BDEL01000001.1 coordinate 806,092, forward strand.
TGAATATTTAACAATTAATATCCCTAGTTCTAATATTTCACGATGGAAACAAGAACCTAAAAGCAAATATAAAGGCTCTGAACTTTCCGAGTTTATCAATCAAGAAATCGATTTAATTAAACGTTTTAACCAATCTACAAAAATTAAAACCGTAATCGAATGTTATTTCAAACTCTCCGATACCATAAACCATATCACCTCTAAAGCTAAGGGGGTTAAATCGCTTATTAAAAACAACATGGAATTGGTGGTTAATTCCGTAGAATCTGTAAAACAGACAATACCAATAAATAAAGCACTAAAACTTTTCAATATCTCTAGAAGTTCCTTTGAAAATTACAAAACAATACTTATTCATAAATGTGAATCCTATTATTATAAATGGTGCTCAAGAAAAATGCCAAATCAACTCTTAGCAAGCGAAGTGCGAACCATAAAAAACTATATGAATCATGATACTTATAGATACTGGTCAAAATCGTCCATTTACTTGAAAGCTATTAGAGATAACGCCCTTACCTGTGGCCTATCCACTTTTTACAAATACTGTAATCTTTTAGGTTTTACTGGTAATAATATCATTGTTAAGCCTAATAATTATAACCCGCTTAAAACGACAAAACCGAACCAGGTATGGTGTGCGGATGTTACTATTTTTAAAACTCATGACGGTGTAAAACACTACATCCATATATTAATGGATCACTTTTCTAAAATGGTTTTGGGCTATCAAATTGAAAAGCACAGCTCAGGAAAAGTTATACGACACCTATTACAAAGTGCTTATCTGAAATACAAACCAAAACAAACCCTATTTTTAACAGATGGTGGTTCTGAAAATGTAAACATCAATGTTAGTTCCCTTATCGATGCCTCATGCGGAAACCTTCAGCATAAAATAGCACAACGAGATGTGTTGTTTTCAAATTCTATGATTGAGGCTTTTAATAAAGTTCTTAAATATCAATTTCTATATCCTAAACAGATTAACTCCCTAAATAAGCTCGAACAAATACTCCATAATGCCATCGAGACATACAATTTACAACGACCACAACTAAACTTAAACGGAAACACGCCTTTTGAAGTTTTTGATAACTCCTCTATCGATTTTAGTACCTATTCTGATACGTTTAAAGCTCAAAAACAATATAGAATAGCTCAAAACAGAAACCCTTCCTGTAAATTATGTTTATAAACCAAGGAATAATATAATATCAAGGATTTAGACTGTATTCAAGTTAATAAAAGAACACTTCCATTATCCTTTTTCCTTACACAAAACCATAAATAATTCATCCTTAACCAATTCCCTTATATGGGACTGCTTATTTTAAAATGTGCTCGGGAATAGCACGGCGATTTGCCCAAAGAAGTGGTTATCGAGGATAAACAGGCACAGGAACAGTTACGGTTGATTTCCGAGCTTGATACCGACGACAGGGCGATTATCTTCAAGATGATTGACAAGATGCTTACCTCTAAAAAGTTCAAGGATTTCTTCAGCAAAAACGTTGCTTCGCTTTAGAGCATAAAAAAACCGTCACTTGGGCGGTTCTTCGTTATCTCTTTTTGAGAGAGATATCTACCGTGTTTTTCTTTTGATAAATTTCTTTCGTTTCGTGTCCATCGGTGTAAGTCTCCGCAGATACTTTCACTTCTACAAATGCTCCTTTGTCAAAATTAACTTTATACATTCCTTCATTATTGGTAGTGACTATTTTAGTTTCGTCCTCTGTGTAACTTTGGTCTGGACTGTTGCCATATTTCCAACAAATTATTGTTACATCAATATTTTTGATTGGCTCATTCGTTTCGGCATTCTGAACAACTCCTTGTACGGTAATATCTTGCACATCTTTATTGCAAGACAAAAAACCTAAAAAGATAAATATCACATAGCAGTACTTCATATCTTAATTTTGATTTCTTGGATAGTTGTTTATCCTTGTATTGATTAATGGCTGTATTGTGTTCTGTGCTTTCTGTTGGATATTTCCGTGAGTAACACCTTTCCCAGTTACGTTTTTATTGATAACGTTGGTTTTGGATGGATTAACCGCACTATTTGGTCCACCGTTGGAACCTGGCGAATCGCTTGAGCCACTATTGCTACTACTGCTTCCGCTACTACCACTTGATGTACCTGACGAAGTTGCTCCTGTTGACCTCGAAGAGCTCGAATTTCCAGAGTCGTCAGTTTGATAAACATTTAAGTTAGTATCTACATTTTCGGGTATATCGGTATTTACAGTTGTATTCTGTAGTGGACCATCAGAACCATCTACCGTAACGAGCAAGTCTACATCTATCCCAGCTTCATTTAAACTTTCTGTTAAATCAACAGCAACATCAACCCCATAGCTATATCCGTAAACCATTACTTGGTCGCCAGCTTCATAATTATCATTTACAAAACTCATTCCCGTACTAACTCCCGATGAAGAGGTTAAGCCTGGTGCTATTATTGTTCCAGAAAACTCTCTACCTGAACTTTGAGCAAAAGATTGAGTATTAGAATAATAATCGCCTGTTGTACCAGCCTTATCAACTGTAGTTGGTTGACCGCCTCCAGTTGGTCCACCGTGGTAGTATATAGCTAAAACCTTTTCTAATCCTTCTAATTCTACAAAAGCAATCGGACTGTTTTCACTAAATGCGTATGGCGAGTTATAAACAAAATCCTCTGCTAATGGGTCAATCTGCCAAAAACGTCCAATTGCTGGGTCGTGGGTACGCCATTTAAATTCAATCACATTTAGTCCAAGGTCTTCGTGTAATTCTTGTCCTTGGAATGTTTTGAGGTTATTTTCTGTTCCTATAATTGTATTGTTGTAACCTTTGTGCTGTAATCCAAATGGGTAATAGTTGGTTTCCTCTAAAATCTCGGTATTTGGGTCAATGGCGCCATTCAAATCAAGGTCGCTGTAACTTAGGCGAACATTGCCTACCAAGTCGGTGTAATTATAGACATAATTATATCCTTGACTTAAATCATTTTCATTTTTCGGCTCACTATATCCTTCGGGGTGATTAAAAAACTTCAATTTTTCGCCATTGAATATCCCTTGGTATATATAATTACTTAAATAAAGAGTATGTATAGGTTCACTTCCTCCATCAACAACTTCTTTTCTAAGCTTTCTTCCTGTAGCATCGTAAGTATAATAAATGAATGTATCGTCTTCGTTGAAAGTTATAGTAACTGGTAAATTTAGATGATTATACGTAATATTGGTTATTCCTTTATTGATATCTTTTAACATATTTCCATTATTATCATAAATATAATCAATTGTAGTATCATCTTCAAATTCCATTGTATTATCATCTACAAACCCATAGCCACTCTTTCCTTCATCTGAAACTATTATAAGTTTATTACTTTCTTCTTGATAGGTATAAGTTAAATCATCCATCATTCCATAATCATATGAATTAGACAATCCAGGATCCTTCTCTATTGCTCCTTTTCTAATTAACTCTAATATATTGCCATTCTTATCATAACTAACATTTTGAAGATTAAATTTAGCTGTATTATCTATTGCATTTGTAATGCGGTTTAAAGCATCATAACTGTACTTATACCATTTTAACCCATTATCTGTATTGGAGGTGCGCCATTCTGTTCCACTTATATTACCATTGTATAATGGTGTACCTGAATGACTAACTCTATTATAGTTAATCTTAAATCCAAACAAATCATTGCCTAAAGTTGTGGGGTTGTTAATCTGTTTTAACCAGCCCCTTATATTGTATGTAAAATCTACGGTTTGTAAACCTGTTGAGTTTTCTATAACTGGGGCTACTTCCCCGCCTACTTTTTTACTTTCTAATTGTCCTAATTCGTCATAAGTGTTTAAAACAATGAGTTCCTCTGGTTCACTGTTAATTTTTTGCTTCTGACTTATTAAACGCCCCATATGGTCGTAACTAAACGAATCTGTGGTCGAAATAATAGGAGGACCAGGAGAACCATCTGAATGATCTGATACAGTTTGCTTTACCTTACCAACAAAATCTAATTCCATTCTAACAACATCTGTCGTTCCTAAATACGTATTAACACTCTTATTGTATATCCCGCGTCCTTTTTCATCGTATCCAATTATTGTAGTATTCCAATTAGATGTGGTTAATACCTTTACTTTACTTACTGTTGCTAGGCCTTTGGTTTTTAATCCTGTGGCTGTGGTTTGTCCCAAGACTGTACTTGGCACACTCATTCCTGCTGTATCCACATAACTATCGTAATAATTTACAGTATATAAATTGGTAATATTAGTATTTGGAAATGCTGAATTGCTGTAATAAACAGTTCCCCCTGACAGATCCCTTCCTTCGTCTTGTCTGGTTTCATACTTGGTAGAAATAGCATTAGCCGCTTGCTGTAAAGCTGTTCTAGATGAATTACTGGAATACTCTCCGGTATACACTACACGACCAAAGACATCATATTTAGTAAACAACCATTTCCCTTGTGTTTTTAAATTTGGATCTCTGGTTAATACAACCTGATCCAGTTTGTTGTAAACAATTTCCTCCCAGTCTAAAGCGGTTCCTTTTCCTGGTATTTTCTTCTCGACCAAACGATTTCGACTATCATACTTATACTGATAGCATAATTCGGACAATACTGTAGCACTAGGTGTTGTTGTATGAGATTCTGACTTTGGAGGTAACACATAAGTTAGATTCCCATAATCATCATAGACATAATAGGTGTCGTGTGGGGTTTCTGTGCCACCAATTGTAGCATAAGTCCGTTTCAATACCACTCGCCCCTGTTTGTCTTTAAACTCCTCCGTAGTGTGATTTTTCCCCGAAGTCCAGTTCTCGTCCTTTGTTATGGTTTTATACAAACTATTTTCGGGATAACTGGATGTACCTCCTATTAATGTCGGAGTAAAATCGCTAGACAAACTAACACCATATAACTTGACCTCTCCGGAAGTATTCGAGCTATAGTCAAATTCTATTTCATGACCCGCTCCTAGTCTCCAACTATCCCCTGGAGCTGCTTGGCGTATAACACGATTCAGAGGTGAGGCTTCTAATTCCTTTTCAGAGTAGGGGTTTGCCTCTGAAATACTACCCCATTCTTCTATATATCTATTATAATAGTAGAGTTTTATATCTGAAGTTACATTTATATCATTATACGCACCTAAATTAGATGTTCGTGAAATGGGTAAATAATCTTTTTCTTGTCTACCGAACTTATCATACTCTAAATGAGTTATAACATCCTCTTGTCCTCCTCCTGCTCTTATACCGATGCGCTGAATCTCCCTTCCTAAACCATCATAATATGTTACAGATTCCATCTTTTCTTCCAAAGACAAACTACTTACGTCTGTTGTAGGTGATCTTGCTATTACTGTATAAACGTAGTTTTCATTACTCAAATTACGCTGAGCGATTTCCGACTGCTTATATGAAAGTACCAGGTTATCTATCCCCATATCGCTGGTATAAGAACTTCCTGTTATTCCCGTAAATCTAAATTTAGTATTAGCTCCTGAAAAACTAGAGAGATCAATCTCCGCCGTATACCATTGATTTCCCTGATTTCCTTGTTTACTCCATAACTCCTCCCAGCTCACGCCGCCATCGGTACTTGCTAAAAACTTGAGGGTCCCCATGGCTGAACCGTACATATGATAATTAAAACTAAAGGTTCCTTGTTCTCCAATGGTGTAGCTTACTGATGTTATTGTTGCTGTTTTTGATGGATAATTTGGTGATGAAGATTCTGTGTAAAGGTATTGGCTACCTCCACTAGCGCCTGTAGGACCTGTACTTGAAGAACTCGTCCCTCCCGAATGAACTGTCCAATCAAAATCTTCATCAGAATCCTGAATCCAGTTACCTAATCCGTTCTCAAAATCTTGAGTTATCGTTGTTAGACCATTCCCTGTAGGACACCCTCCATTGGAAAGAACCCCATTCTCACTAGGGCATTGATCATCGCCATTAGAAACATACCCTAAGGGTTGACTACATGCCGATAATGTATCGTTAGGATCACCTAAACCATCATTATCTGAATCCTTATACCAAGTGTTAGGCTGATTTATGGTATAGCTTACTGTGGTAGCTGTACTCCACTGCCCAGAACTATTATCTCTTGCCCTTAGATAAAATACATTACCTGAACTCCTTGTTATGGACACTGTAGAACTAGAAGTACTTGTGCCTGTTGGACCGCTTTGCCAATAATAAGTCTGTCCTGTTGGAGGCACAGCTCTAGTTAACACCGTATTTCCACAATTATATGTTATGGTAGGCATTGGAGGCGAAGTAGGTATCATCACTATACTGGAAACCGATACCGACAAGTCTCCATAATAAAATCCAAAAGAGCCGTCCCCACTGTAACTTATACTCTGTGTACCTGATGTATTCCATGTTATTGCAACAGATGTTGGAGTCTCAAATCCCTTCTGACCCATACTTACAAACCAATTTGCTGAGAGAATATCTTCTGGCGGACTTACACTATAAATATAGGAAGAATTAACAGAAACGGCTGTAGGGCCATTTACACTCAGCTCATTAGAACCAGGTATTTGTATTTGTGCTTCTAAATATTGTACCACACATACCAATGCTAAAAACAGTAAAATTATTTTTCTTAATTTTATAGTATATATTATTTTATTCATAATACTGCTCTTTTATTGCTTGTTCTGTTTCTTTAGGTACCAAGTGTCCATTAAGCGGTTAACATCGGACGTGTTTTCGCCGAGATTTAAGGTCATGCTTGTTTCATCAATTTCCATCACCTGCTGATTAAACTCGTGACCATCCAGATAAATTAATAGCGTAACCCTGTCTGCCAAGAGCTCCCATGTCCCTTCCTGTGAATGCTCTGAATCTATTCTAATGATATAAGTACCATCTTTAGAAAAAGTAAGCCTACGAGCTCCTATACCCTTTTTTATGGCTTCTTGCTTCTCTGCTTTTAAACTTTTATAATACGACTTAGATTCTTGCTTTATCGCCTTTAGAGTGTTGGGATAATCCAACTTCCAACTACCAAGTAACAGATCGAAGGTGTCATTATAAGCACGCTCTTGAGCAACGCTAAGATTACTAATAAAAAGAAATAGACAGGTGAACACCAGTAAGCGGACTGCTGTGATGGTTTTGATAAACATATGCTTGGTTTTAGGGTTTTGGTTTATTGGTCTTTATAGTGATATTGATTTTTACTTAGTATTTTGAATTCTGAATCTTTAACATATTCTAACCTTCCAAAATCATCATAATCGTAATAAACAGTATTACCCTTGGGATCGGTCTCACTGGTCATACCTATTAACGGATCGTAGGTAGAAATCGTAAACCTTAACCTCTTCCATTTTAGCCGTAGGATTTTTCAGAATTTTTATCCCCTTACATTTATTCTATGAATTTCGATTGCTTTTGAAAATTCCTAAAAATCATCATTATAATAACGACAGGGATATGGTTAAAGATTTTCTACTGAGCGACTACCTTCTTTTGAATCTGGAAAATATTACGGTAATATCAAACCTGTTAACTATTTATTTTTTTCATGATCTAATTTTAAAGTGTGAAACTTATAAACTAATTCTTAAAAACAAGTAAGGTTCTTCCTTAGAATAAGTAAGGTTGCCCCAAAAAACACATTAATAGAACTTAAAACATTGTTTTACACGAAATAAATTCTTAATAAAAATAATCCTAACTCTTACCCTGAAAAGAATTATTAAAGATAATTACGTACAACGAAGTAAAGTAAAATAAAGTAAAGCCCTAAAACATCTATTTTATTGGTTAAAATTCCAATGTTTTAAGACTTAATTTCATTACCAACTTAAATGTAAAAACAGACATTTTGAGCCACTAGAATCAGAAAATACAAACCACATGCTCCTCATTAATTCTCTCTTAACAAATCAATTATAGCACTATAGCTTTTAAAGCTGCTTATTTTGTACCAATTCTCCCAACTATCCAACAGACTTCTACAAATTGACATAATTAACACATATAATCGTATTTTTTCCGATTATATAATACAATTTAGTCACATAATTGCTACTTTTGAATTAATTAATCGGAATAAAACCGATTAAACATAAAAATAATTACATTATGGATTTTAAAACAATGATAAAAGAGTATTCTGAGACTCCTTTATCTAGACATTTAATTCTAGATTTACTTCGTGATTACAAAAGACCTAATGATAAAATCAGCGAACTTATTAAAAGCAAAAAACTAATTTCAGTAAGAAGAGGATTATACATAATTGGACCTGAAAACTATTTACCATCACCAGAACCTTTTTTAATAGCAAATCATCTAAGAGGCCCTAGTTATGTATCTTTAGAATCTGCATTGTCGTATTGGAATATGATACCTGAGAGAACTTATGAAATTAGCTCTGTTACCAGTAAACCATCAAAATTATATAAAACTCCAATCGGCAGATTTAGTTACCAAAACTTAAAAATGCCATATTATTCCTTTGGAATAAAAAACATAGAATATTCACCTAAACAATCCGTTTTAATTGCTTCTCGTGAAAAAGCTCTATGCGATAAAATTATTCTAACACCAAATATTAATCTTAGAAGCATAAAACAAACACAAGAATTTTTAATGGATGATCTTAGAATGGATGCAGAGATTTTAAGCACATTAGATATAGAAATCATACAATTATGGATTCAGGATGCACCTAAAAAAAGTAGCCTAAAAATGCTTATTAAAATGTTAAAAGAATTACGATGATAAAAGAATGGATTGCAGAATATAATCCTCAAAATGAGGAAGAAATATTATCGGCATTACGAGAAATAATGCAAGAAATAACTTTGGCTGGCTTATCCAGAACTGATTTTTTGAGAAAGCTGCCTTCTACGGAGGAACAGCCCTTAGAATATTTTATGCTTTAGATCGGTTTTCTGAAGATTTGGATTTTTCTTTGATTGTACCCGATACTAATTTTTCAATAGAACCTTATTTTAAATCCATATTAGAGGAATTTAAATCTTTAGGACTTACAGTTAGCATTAATGAAAAGAAAAAGACAAAAGTAACAGCGGTCGACTCAGCATTTTTGAAAGCTGAAACAATATGGAAAGAAATTATTCTTGAAGATATTATAAAGGAAACCGGTGTGCGAAGCAACAGAACCATAAAAATTAAAATAGAAGTTGATAGGCAACCTCCTTTAAATTTCCAAACAGAAGAAAAACTGTTACTCCGTCCATTTTCTTTTATGTCAAGTGTTATACTAAATCCAGTTTGTTTGCTGGTAAGTTGCATGCTTTACTGTTTAGAAAATGGAAAAACAGAGTAAAAGGAAGAGATTGGTACGACTTAGAATGGTATATTAAAAAAGGGATTCCATTAGATGTTGGTCACTTTTTAGCAAGAGCTAAAGACACGAATGATTGGCAAGGAAATAGCATCTCCAAGGAAGAAGTGTTGGAACTTTTAAATCATAAAATCGAATCGGTATCTTTTAACAACATTAAAGAAGATGTTGTTAGATTTATTAAAAATGATAGCGTTTTAGCTATTTGGAGTCCTGAGTATTTCAAAGATTTAATTAATAAAATGAAATTTGAAAATATCTAATTAAAACAAAATACTAACAATTATAAAATACGAAGGCAAAAAGACATCGTATTTACAAGAGTTTACCAACGCAGGTGAATTTTAAAACAAAGCTAAAAACATAAACCTTACCATTAATCGGATTTTAATTCTGAATTTTGTATTTAAAAAGAATACTTATCGAAATTCTATCCTGTTAGGTTAGGACGAAAATCATGAACTCTGAATAGCAGAAATAATAATTTAAGAAGGCAGTATCTCATAAACTGTGTAAGTTTTAAAATCTCAGGTTAAATATTAATCTGAGATTTTTTATTCATTAATTTTAACTTTTACACACTTATGAAACCAGAAGATTTATTAAACGAAGACTTTTTAAAACAATTCAAGAATGCACCAGAGCTAACATCCTTTTTAGAACAGTTGCACAAACGTGGTATTGAGAAGTTACTAGAAGGGGAACTAGATGCCCATTTAGACTACGATAAGCACAAAAAAAGTAAAGCAGCCAACCTTCGAAATGGTTACACTAAAAAGAAATTAAAATCCGTTTTAGGAGAAACAGAGATTCAAGTTCCTCGAGACCGTGATAGTTCTTTTAATCCTTTAATTGTAAAGAAAAGAGAAAGTACAACAGAAGGCATCGAAAATATTATTATATCGCTTTATGCCAAAGGCATGAGTAACAGTGATATTGAAGAACAAATACGTGAGCTGTACGATTTTAATATTTCTACATCCACTATTTCAAGGATTACAGATAAGATTACAGAAGATGTTATTGCTTGGCGGAACAGGCCTTTGGAGGCCACTTACCTAATTGTTTGGATGGATGGCATCGTATTTAAAGTTAGGGAAAACTCTAAAGTCATAAACAAGACTATTTATATTGCAGTAGGCCTGAGAACAGATGGCAAAAAGGAAGTCCTAGGATTATGGTTAGGTAAAAATGAATCTTCAGCCTTTTGGATGAGTGTTTTAACCGATATTAAAGCTCGAGGAACTCAAGATATACTTATCACAGCTACCGATAATTTAAATGGATTTACGGATACTATTAAAACTATTTTTCCGAAATCAACGACTCAAATTTGTGTTGTGCATCAAATAAGAAATTCGTGTCGTTACGTGGTCTGGAAGGACAAAAAGGAATTTACTCGTGACATGAAGCAAATCTATACTGCTCCTACAAAAGAAGCTGCAAAAGCTGCTTTAAATGACTTCAAAACTAAATGGGATTCTAAATATTCTTACGCCATTAAAAGTTGGGAAAATAATTGGGATGAGCTTACAGTATTCTTTGATTTTCCTATTGAAATAAGAACCATAATCTACACCACAAATCTTATAGAAAACCTAAATGGAAAGATACGGAAATACACAAAAAACAAACTCTCGTTTCCAACCGATGAAGCAGTTATGAAATCCGTGTTTTTAGCTTTGAGAGAAAGCACTAAAAAATGGACCATGCCAATCAGAAATTGGGGAGTGATACTAAATCAATTTTTAGCTATATTTGAAAACAGGATTAAGTTATAAATAACCTAACCCTGAAATTTTGAACTTACACACTTTTTAGGATAGTGTCATAATTTTCTGATTTGTTAGGTCTAGGACAAATCAAATTCTAATGTGAAAAATGTTTTTTGAAACGAGTTTTAGTCACTATTTTTTTAAGAAATAATCAACTAGTTTTTAAAGTATACTTCACATATGATAAATGATTTATCATCAATGGGTTCATTATAGTATTCATTTATATCATTACCAGATCCAACTCTCCAAATATCAATATCTGAATATTTAACTGATAACATCATAGATATAAAAGAAAATGGCTTTGGACCTAAAGGGGCTATTATTATGCTATACTCATCTTTAAGATAAAAATATAACCTTGTCAACTCTTTTTCTAAATTAATTAAGTCATCAAAAGAGTAAGTGATTATATTATTAACTTTTTCTCGTAAAATATTTTGATTGTTATTTTCAATTGTATTAACAAATTTTTTATCCGATGCAGGTTTTGTATAAAATAGATAATATTTCTTTGGATCCAAGTGCTCAATAATACCCTCAGCTTTATTTTGTTCATAACCTAAACAAACTATAAGAGCTTTCGGTTTGTCCGTTGGAACAACATACTTTCCTGGTAAAGGAGCAATGCTTCTATTAGGTTTTGGTTTTTTAGGTTCAATATATTTTGAAGGTGTGTAAGAGAAATATGAAATAATATTTTTACATCTATTTTCTTTGTTCTTAAGATATAAAATAATTGAATAGTACCACGATTTTGTCATACAGGAATAATCAATTACGATATTGATAGTATCCTTATTTATTTTTTGTATTTCATTTTCCAAAATATTTATGACCTCTGTATGGTTATTTGTTTTAATTTTTTTTATTAAAACATTTTCATCATAATCTATTTCCTTATAGCAAAAAACAATCTGATTATCAATTTTATTTGTCTTAAGTAATGTGTTGTATAAAGTATATGATCTTTTTTCATGATTTTCTACACATAAAAACAAATCAATGATTTTATCTTTAAAATCATTGATTTTTATCTGCTTTCCGTATTGTATTTCCATTTTATTCGAATAATGACATTTGATTAATATTTGATAAATCAGTCCCTTTTAAACATCTGCTCAAGGATATCTCTCCATATTTTCTAATTGGCAGATCATATAAAACAAAAAACAAATATGAAAGCTTGATTCTTTGGTTTCTAATCTCAAAATCAAAGGCATCATCATTAGTATCTAATAAAATGAAAGCTCCTTGTGAGATTCCTTTCTCTAATAAATCTAAAATATGATTAGGTATTAAACTTTCTTTTTCATCTACAATAAAAGTACCTTTTGGATCCATTTTAAATTGATTACCCAAAATTTCAGATCTAAAATACAGACCTATTTTATCAACAATATCCATAATGGATAATTTATTGTTCTCACCAACAGGAATATTATTTATTACATTTTTAAATTTTTGAGCAATTAAATAAAGTTCTTTATATTGTGTTGTAGCTTTTGCATTTTTCATATCCGATTTTATTAAGATAGAATTTGTTAATCCAATTAACCATCTAGGGTTACCATCGCATATTTCACTCAAAATTTCAATCCCAGAAAGAAAATTATTAGATTTTCTACTTCTATATTTAACAATTAGTTTTCCTTTTGAAGTTTTATTACTTTCAATAAAAAAATTCCTATAATAAACTATTGGTTTTATTTTTCTAAAAAGAGTGTCTTTTTGACCTTCATTAATAGGTGTAGGGTTAGTTGTTTTTACTTTTTTTTGTTTAAGAAAAGTTTTAAACGATTCATCTTTTCTTATTAAATCTAACATTTGTTTATAAAAATCACTTCCCTTTTCATAACTATCACTTTCTTTATTGTAAATTTCGTTTGATTCAAAGTATGAATAAGGACTTGCGTTTGGATATTTCTTTTTAGAAGAGATGTGATTAAAGCGATTGAAAATTCTTTATTATCACTTGAATTCCACATTTTTATTAGTTCATAATCATTTCCTGTTGTTGCTCTATAAGTTCCTTTTAAACAATTTTCTAAATCAGAAGACAATATTGGACTTGCGCTTAATTTATAAAGAATATAATGTTTTCTGCTTCTTAGAGAGACAAACAATTCAGATTGTAGCCATATTGGAGCAAATTCTAATTCATCAAAACATAAAGCCCATTTTTTATTGTTTTTAATTTTAAAAATTCTTTCAAAAATAGGAATGATTGATTCTATTGATGTTACAAAAGATAAGTTAAAATAATCATAATGAGGTAAATCATCGCCTTTGTTATAATTAAAAATAATATTTTGAATCATTTGATTCACATCATCAACTCTTTTGGTTAGTTCCTCCTTAATATACTTAATTTTAGGAATTGTAAGAGGAAGTTTCCATGCTGAAATTAAAACTTTACCTAATTCAAATTCTTTTTCTTCACTTACATTATTAATTTCGAACTCTAAAACATTTAAAAAAGTATCACATAATGACATAAAAACATTTGTATTTACTGAAAATCTAGATATTATTTCAGAAAAATTTCCAAACTTTTTTAATTGTTCATTATATGTATGATTTTTTACATCCCAATATATATCAGTAGATATATAAATTGCATAAAAAGGTATATTTCTTCTAATATTTTCTGCTCTTTCAGATTCCCAAGAATTTAAGGCAGGAAGAGTCAGCATTTTCATCAATGTTGTTTTGCCACATCCTCTGGCACCTAAAATAACTGAATGATTGTTTTGAATTAGTTTAGAAAAACTTTCAGACCAAATAAATGTTTCAGCAACTTCTTTTGGAGCATAATGTCTTGCATTATATGTAGGAAAAATAGTATCTGATTTCATAATAGGTTTAAATTAATTATTCTTTTAGGATTATTCCATAAATGTTCATCAGGCATATAACCACTTTCTTTTAACAGCTTATATAATTGTTTTGAGTCTGCTGGAGTTAAATAATTAACGTCTTCAATATTTTCTGAAATCTCAATCCAAGACATTTCTTTTTTAGTCTCTAATAAAGCTTTTAGATATTCAAATATTTGATCAATATTTTTCTCATTTCCAAAACCAGATATCGGTGCAAAAGCACTCTCGTCAAAGTTTTTTTTCCAGCCATCTTCAGGTAAATAAGTCCATGTTAAAATTTGACCTTTACATTTGCTTTGTCTTTTTGAAAGCTCAATTATATGAAAAGCATTTCTTAAGCCGGCAAACATAATATTACTTCCCGCAGAAAAACTTCCTGCAGAAAAAAGGGGTAATCTATATTTTCCTTGAGGAGAATAATATTTTATAAATGGATCATGTTTGTGACCGTATATAAACAGATCAAAATTATTTTCACCTAACAGATTTAAAAGTTGCTCGCCATTTACAATTCTGTCATCCTCTCCTAAGTTTTTTCTTGGATGTTCAATAGGTGGATGGTGACTCATGGCTATTTGTATCTTACTATCATTATTTTGAATTAAATAACTTTCAATATATTCTATAGATTCCGGAGATATTTCACCTTTACATGCACTTTCTTTGTCATAGTGAAAATGCGAGCTATTAATCACTAGTATTCTGTATTCATTTTCTTCAATAAAAACGCACCCTTTAGACCAAAATATATCCCTATCTGCTTCCTTTTTAATTGGAAAACCTCTTTTTACACCCCTTACATTTTCAGAACTATATTTACTATTGTTTTTGTATACATCAACATCATGATTTCCAATAGTAGCTATAATGTTTTTTGATTCTAGTTCTCGGTTTATTTCAAGAGAAAATTCCCAGCCAGATATTAAACCTTGAAGACTTGCTTTATCTGTGAAGTCTCCTGGACAAAGGGTTAGATCAACTTTTAGCTTACTTTCTTCGTTATTTATTATTTTAATCAAACTCTCTACTGGATGATCATTCGTTGGATAGCGTAACTTATCTGTTAATAAATATGTACTAGGACTATCTCCAACTTTAGTTGGATGACAATGTAAATCACTTACAATTGCAATTCTTAGCTTATTTTCACTCATGTATTATGATCTAGTATTGTAAATTATTAACTCATTAAATATTCCTCTTGTTTTATTTCTACCACCAACTTGACTATTTCTGGATAACTTTTTAGTTTTCCCAATTTTGTTATATAATTTTGTTATAGAAACATGAGATGCATTTGTTAAAATAAAAAATGCTTCACGATTAATAATATTTTCAATGTAAACTTTTAATCGTTCTTGATCATCCCAAGAAAATAATTTTTGATTATACTCAATGAAGCCATTATTTTCGTGAGCAACAGTATATGGAGGGTCTATAAATACCAAATCTCCTTTTTTTATATTATCCAGATTTTTCTCAAAACTTTCATTTCGGATTATAACATTTTTAAGCTTTATACTTATATTCAATAATAATTCTTCATTAATAAAATTAACGTTTTCTTGTTTTCCATATGGAACATTGTATTTCCCTTTACTATTCACTCTAAAAATACCATTAAAAGATGTTTTATTTAAGTAAATGAATCGTGCCGCTCTTTTTTCATTTATTCTTGGATTCTCATTTCTAATTTTATAATAATTTTCAGAAGTGTTTTTTAATTTTTTTAGATATTTGATGACATCATTGGGATTGTCTCTTAATTGAATATAAGTATTAATTAAATCTTTATTAGTGTCAGATAAATAATATTCTTTTTCTCTATTTATATCTAAGTTTATTAAATGAAAAAAAACTGACCCAGCACCTAAAAAAGGTTCGTGATAATTATTGAATGAAGTTGGCAGAAAATCATCTATGTGCTTTTTTACAAACCATCTTTTAGACCCTGTCCATCTTAAAAAAGGCCCTATATTAGATATATTTAATTTTGTTTTAATCATTATACATTGATTTATACCAATAAAAAAATGCTTCTGGATTGCTTTTTTTTAGTTTGTTTAATTTATTGAACTGTTGGTTTTCAATAGTCCAATCTTTAATCTGTTTTGGGCTTTTAAATTTTTCTAAATCTGATACTATTTCATTTTTTAATACTTCTGCTAAATAAGCTGTTTTGGCTGCAGCTGTAATCGCTTCTTCAATATTAAATTTTGTAATGATGAAATTTGTAAAATTACTAATCCCTAGTTGTAAATGTTTAAATTCTTCTGATTTGACATCTCTAGTTGCTAATATGTAGCAAGCTTCTTGGGTATCTTCTAATACATGAATGGCAGATACGTTTAACTTTCTGAATTTAATTTCTTCTGCCACTACTTTGTTGTAGCTATTTTGAACTGTTTTTAAATCTGTGATGTTATCTGTTAAAAAGGCCACATCAAACAATTGCTTTATGATTTCTACGGGTCTGTTTTTACTATATAATATTCCTGTTGTTTTTGGTGCAAAAGCAGTTAATTTGTCTCCTAATATAGCATCAAAAGTTGGCATTTGTACCGTAATAATTTCTCCTGTAGTTTGGACCCAATCATGCGCTATGGGAATTTCCATAAGAGCCGGATATGGATTTGGTGTGTATAATACATCTAATAGTATTGGTTCTACACTACCATCTACATTACTGGTATAATGCATCTTAAAATGTCCTATTGGTGCATCTTGTGTGTGTTTTCTATTGTTGTCGTCTTCCCAATGTGTAAACACCTTATTTTTACTAATCTTTTCTAAAATGTTTTCTATTTCACTTTGTGTTTGCTCTGTAATAATGTCTATATCTATTGAAAATCGTTTAGGTATTTTGGTTGCTAGTAATAATGCCGTACCTCTTTTAAAAATAAATTCTAATCCGTTTACTTTTAATTGTTCTAAAAACAGCAATGCATAAATCACCTTCTCAATTAATTTAGGATCTAATTTCTTTTTTCCTAAATTACTTTTGACTTCATAAATCCAATCTGGATGGTATGTTGTTGGTTCTATCATTCGTAATTATGTTTTGGCAAATTATTTAATTTTTGCCAAAGTTAAATCCGTTAAATTTTCTACTTCATTCTCTCTATTTCGTCTGTATGCATACCGCTTCATTTTATTTTTATTTACCTCATACTTTTCAAATGCAGAAGCGTAAATAAACTCTATTTCACTTTGTTGTGCTGCGTAAAGTTTGGTATCAATAGTCATATCAACTAATAATTTTTCCAGCATTGGCAGCGTTATTTTATTTATTTCTTGCAATGGTGCTTCTGATATTAAATGCTTTAAAATAATAACATCTTCACTATTGTTTATATACAGATTGAACGTTTCTGCATCTGGTTCTATATAAACTTGTTTTCCTTGATCTTTCAGCTCATGAAATACAGCTTCTGTAACATCTTTATCTAATTCTAAAACCGTATAGAATTTAAATGGTTGATGCTTCATAAATTCATTTAACCATTTGGTGTCCCAAATACAAAACGCTGCAAAGGGGTAGTCTTTTTTTATTTTATTGAACAAGCGTTTTAAATGACTATCTACAACAGGATTGTAAGCTTTTTTTTCTTTTAGAGCATACATGCCTCTTGCGGGATTTTTAATAAGTCCTTCCTTTTTTAAACGTGACAAATACACGTTTATAGTGCTTTGTTTTAATTCAGGAAAATCTAAAATAATACATTTAACCAATTTCTCTTTTGAAATAGTTGATTGTTTCTTAAAATAAGATTCTATTTTATCTTTTAATGTATCAATCAATGTGTAAAGTTCTTAATTAATCTTTGGCAAATTACATAATATTTGCCAAAGATTAATACCTTTAAACTTTTTTAACTCAAAACATATATAACTTCGTTTAATAAAGTTCATCACCCATTAATAAATCCTATCTCTCTGTAAACCTTTTCATAATTAAATTTTAATTGCTCTTCAGTTACATTTTCTGTACAATCGGGTAAGGCTTTTATAATACGTTGATACTTAAGGCGGACTTTTCTATCCTTACCATCAGCAAAAGCAATAAACTCACCTTGTTTCAGTCTAAAAAATATACTAGCACGACGTTTAGATACTTCGCGTTCCCCTTTTGTGATACGACTCTCCATACTTAAACCACTATTTTGGCTAACACTTCTTGTTGCCACTTTAATCATTTCGAAAAAATGTTCATAATACCTAGCCGTATCTGGATCGTTGACTTTTCCAAAAAACTGATAAGAGAGATTGGACAAAATTGCTTTACTCGCTTTATCTCCATAAAGAATATCATTTTGAATCTTATCCTGCATCACATAAATTGTTGACACATCAAAACTTCTTAAAGTGGCAGGTATACGTGGCATATTTAATAGTTTAATAGTAGGAGCTTCCTCCATCAAAACAAAAGAGGACCTTCTGTGTCGTTCACTCATCTGCTTCACAATAGTATGCATAATTGTCGCTATGATGGGTGCGTATGCAGATTCGTATTTCGGATTATTTACAACAGATATAACTGAAGGATTTCTATCTGAATTGATATCTAAAGGCACTTCATCTTCAGATAACACCATAAATATTTTGTGTGAGCTAATTTTTTTAAAAGCATTAGATAACGTACTCTTTATCCCCGCTGTTTGTTTTTCGGATTCTATGCCGTTTATAAAAGCACTAGCCATACTTTTAGCCGTTAAATTTGTACTTAGAAAAGCAATTAGCCTCTTAGTCGTTAAGCTTTGAAACAACGCAATGATATGTGGCAACGTACATAGTTTCGGATAATCGGTTTTCATTTTCCAGATCATGCCTGCTAACAAACCTTCAACAGCATCATTAAAAAAGCGAGAAGTCGCATTAGTCTCACCATGTACCTCTAATAAATTTTCGATGAGTACCCGAGAAAGTTCATTCACACTTTCTTCGTTTGGCAGATATCTAGGTGCTATGGGATTAACTTTATTATATATTGTATCAAAAGAGACCGTATAAAAGTTTAAATCTGACTGTGCTTTAAAAAGCGGATACGCTATTTCAGTAAGTTCAAAATGTTTATAATCGTGAATAACTCCACAAAAATTATATTTACTAAAATGCTGCAATAAATTATACACTACACTTTCCGTTTTACCACTTCCTGCAGATCCGATAATGGAAACACCTCGTTTAATATTTTCTATATTAAAACGACCTGAGTTTAATTTAAAGATAACCCTATACTTTTTATCTAAAGCTTTAGATTCTGATTTAAACAAACCTATATATAGTAAAATTAGCATCACTAGTGCAGGTATAAGTACAAATAAAACTATATGTGGGAGTGAGTTTATCATATAGAAATAGATCCAGAATTCAGCGCTCTTGTTATTCCCTGTTTCATTTTATTTATGGTTTTAAGTACCAATTGAGTCTGACTAGTTGGAACATTAAGTATGGGAACAGATACCCCAGCCTGAGATAATAATTTAAAAGCGATAGCTTTTTCATTATTTGGTAAGCCTATTAAAGAGGCATAATAACGTTGTGGATTTTTAGTTAATAACTTCTTCGACTGATATGTTTCTACAAAATTACGATCATATTTAAACTGTCCATCAAAACGCTTTTCTGCCTGTCCAAAAAACTGGTCCCGATCAAATCCACGTTTTACGGTCTTACCATTAAATTTCACTTCGGAGGCTTTATATTTACTACCAGGAGACAAACTATACCGATTAGATTGATCCTTTCGACTTACAATAATATGAATGTGTGACTGCTCCCCTACTTTAGCCATACCTTGTGTAATCATTATACCATTGATTTTATGAGGAGCTTCATGCTCCAAATTTTTAATTTGTTTGTGCTTTTTATCTATATCCCCGACTAGCTTACCACTTTCTATTTTTTGTATATCGTTCCTGAGTTTTACAATTTCTTTATAGTAAGGTGCATTTTCCTTAATCGCTTTATCTGTGCCTTTATAAGTCCGCTCATGTTCAATTTTAGCATAATATTTAATATCCTGAATACGTATGGGTTTTCCTTCTATTTCTCTGTTAAACGCTTTAGCATAATCCTCCATAATCGTTTTGGTATACATTTTTAATTTTTCAGTATCATTTTTAATATGTTTTAATTCTGATTTACTAGGATTTACTGTTATGGAATAAAATCGAGGTTCATTTTTCTTCAGTTTGGATGTATTCCCATCAATATCTTTTATAACATCTTTAGCTAGAAATTCATCACCTTGTTGATTAAAAAAGTACTCCGTTTCTTCAAGCGGTTTATTCTCATTCTCTTTTTCTAAATAAGCCACAAAATCAGATACAGAACTACTATAACTCTCACCAATTTTCTGCGCGGTTATTGTAATGTACATGATCTATATTGTTTTTAATGCGTTCTATATCTTCTTTGCTTAAATTGAGTCGATAATATCCTACCCCAAAATTATTCCTTACATACTTCAATTTTTCAAGCATTAATTGGGTGTCCGATTTGAGATTCTGATAGTGTTTCTGACTGTCCTTATACTGCTTTTGATAATACTCTAGCTCCTCATTTTCTGTAATAAGCTCCTGAGGTTTAAATTCAATTTGATCTTCTTTTTCTTGTTGTGCACTAACTTCAAATAACCGTTTTATTAAGAAAGCTGTCGGTTCTGTTTGTTGTTTTTCAATTGATTTTATAATAGCTATAAGGGCGTTAAAACGTTTTTTCATTTGAAACTTTAAACTCGTAATAGTTTCCCCAAAACGTTCAGAAGGACTAATCTCATTGGTTTCAAAAAATAAAATCATATCTAGTAAACTAAGCGATTGCGACTTTCCATAATGCTTACAGAACCGTCTAAACTTCCTAGCTACTGAAGATTTCAGTTTAAATGTTACAAACCTTTCTTTTTCAAACCCCTCATCCATTTTTTAGTAAAAATTTATTGATTTTACTGGGCTGAACTGATTTTTTACTAAAAAACCAAGATTACTGCCATGTACCATATTCTAACAACCCCCTATAAACAAAGGGATAACAGCGAAATCGAACCCCGTAACATCGCGCAGCGTGTTACCCTCTTGCTATTCGATTTCGTCCCGTAGGGACAAAATTTTCATACACTTTTAACTCTCAAAATAATTGAGATCTTACACCGTATGCGTTCGTCTCAAGGTATTATATTATGAAGAAAACCAAAAAACTAGATTGTTCTCAATTACACTGATTTAAAATTAAACCATATGAATTTTCAAAATCTATACAATTTGAAATGCAATTTGAATTTAACTTATGAAAACTATGACATAAAAAAACCTCTGGAGAAACCAGAGGCTTTAATAGTATAATACTAAAATTATAAATTATAAGATACCATTATCGGCAAAACTATAATACGCTCCATTTGGAACAATAATTATATGATCCAATACTTTAATATCTAGAAACGTGGCCGCCTCTTTAATTTTACGTGTAATCTGTTTATCCGCTTCACTCGGTTTTAATTTACTACTCGGGTGATTATGAGCTAAAATAATGGCAGTACTCACCGATTTTAAAACTATGGCAAACAGGATCCGAATATCTACTAAAGTTCCGGTAATTCCTCCCGTTGAAAGTTCATAAACCCCTTTAACTTTGTTGGAATTATTTAAAAGAAGAATTTTAAAAGATTCGTGCAATCCTATAGTATCCTTATCCCAGTTATCATATAATATATTGCAAGCATCCTGCGAGCAACCAATTGAAAAAGAAGCTTTTAATTTCTCTTTATAACGTACCTGAATTTCATTAACTTTGCTTTTCATATGTTTGGATTTAAAAGTTTAAACGTTAATTAAAAAAGGGTGCTAGGATAAAGGGAGCACCCTTTTATTTAAAATTAGGCTCCTAGAAGAAGGATTTCACTAATTGTAATTTCTGTAACGTATCGTTTTACGCCGTCTTTGTCTTCATAACTTCGAGAAGATAGTTTCCCCTCAATAGCTAGTTCTCTTCCTGTAAACACATATTCCTCAATAATATCGGCTTTTTTACCCCAAGCAATTAAATTATGCCAGCTGGTGTTGGTATGCTTTTCGCCTTTCTTATTACTGTAATGTTCATTAGTTGCCAATGATATACGGGCTAACTTTTTTCCGTCTTCTAAAATGGTAATACTTGGTTCTTGTCCTACATTACCAATTAATTGCACTCTGTTTTTAATTGTACTCATGATTGAAAAATTTAAAAGGTTAATAAATACCCCTTAGTTTTTAAGTTTTAATGTGATGTAAATTTTAAGGGGTGCTTTGTATACTTCTCTCTAAAAGAGAACCATGTTTGAGGTAGGTTTTGTCAAGGCTTTTAGTGAAAGTTCAGGAGTGTCTGCTACGTAGTAAAATCCTTGGATTTTCAAGGCTGTAGAAACCTTAAGTTTTGCTAAAATTTACTTGGTCTTGACAAGTTCTACTATAGCCTTAGCCCTTCTTTTGAAATATTCAATACCACAGGTGTACGGAAAGTTAAGCATGGGGTATTTAAAATTTCAAATTAGAAGTGGCTTTGGCTATGCCTGGTTTTTGTTGTACCAAAAACCAACAAAGGCCTCAAACATTATAAACCCCTTAAAATGATTTGACAAGTCCTGAATTTTTATGATGAATCGCGGAAAGCCCCGAGAAGGCTTTTCCGATACAGCAGTTAAGAAAATTTAGGGGTTGACTTCCTAATTCTTTTTTAATCAAATTTATGGTTGTGAACTGCTTTCAGATTACTATTTTAGTAGATGATTCACAGGTGCGAGTTCTTAAGTCCAGCTGGTGTAAATGTTGTGAATTGCTTTCAGATTACTATTTTAGTAGATGATTCACAGGATTTGCCACATTTCCAGAAAACATTAGGCGTTGTGAATTGCTTTCAGATTACTATTTTAGTAGATGATTCACAGGCATGATGCGGATAAAATAGAGGTCTGGTTGGTTGTGAATTGCTTTCAGATTACTATTTTAGTAGATGATTCACAGGGACTAGGTGAAGCGGCCAATCAACGTATTAGTTGTGAATTGCTTTCAGATTACTATTTTAGTAGATGATTCACAGGAACAGCCGAAAACTAAAAACCTTTATGCTGGTTGTGAATTGCTTTCAGATTACTATTTTAGTAGATGATTCACAGGAAAAGTTGTAAAACAGGTTCCATTGCTTGGGTTGTGAATTGCTTTCAGATTACTATTTTAGTAGATGATTCACAGGTTTCGCTTAATAGGTTACGCATGGTTACGGTTGTGAATTGCTTTCAGATTACTATTTTAGTAGATGATTCACAGGATACCAACCACAAACAACTGGTATCCTGTTTATTAACCACAATATTAGAAATTAAAAATATTTACTATTCTTTAATTTCTAATAACTGATTATCTGACTTTCAACAATCCTAGAACAACTCTAATTGCTGACTAATTGGTTCCTGTTCAATCTCTTTTTGACCATGAAATAGCTCCATCATTCCAAACTGTTTATCGGTAATTTGCATAATACACACCTTACCTTTTTTGGGTAAATTCATTTTGGTTCTTTTAATATGCACAGCTGAATTCTCACGACTTGCACAAAATCGCATGTATATACTAAATTGAAACATGTTAAATCCGTCATCCAAAAGCTGCTTTCGAAAACGTGTAGCTACTTTACGCTCTGTTAAAGTTTCTGTTGGCAAATCGAAGAACACTAACACCCACATACTTCTATATTTATTTAATCTTGAAAATTTATCATCTTTCATAACCAAAACATCAGAACAAATACAACGCTTTAAGTAAACTCCGGATACATAACCTTTCTACTTACACCTGCAAAACACTCATACAAACTATTTGTTGTCCTACTCATAGCTACCATTAAAGGACTTTGTTTGCCATCAATTATAACATCCATAGCAGGAATACATAACAATTCCGCTTTTAAAGATTGTGTTAAGTCTTCTATATTACAACCTGTTTCTACGATATCAAACACTAAAGAATCTACAAATGGCCGGTAAGGTTCCATTACATCATCGGCTAAACAAAAGGCGTTGTACTTATTACTATGAAAAATCCCAACCGAAGGTAATAATCCACTACTAACCAAAGCCCTTGCTGCAACAGCCCTTAAAATAGCATAACCATAATTCAGCAAATTATTAGGTGGTACGCCTTTTTGGTTTCGACTGAACCTGTCAACTTCTTCAAACAATGACTGAAAATAATAGGCCGCTGCAATTGCTTCAATGTTTCCTGAGTCCCCACTTTTAACTTCCTTTGCCCAACGTTTTAACTTTAATGCTCGCTTACCTTGTTGCAACAAGTGATTGGCTTGATTATCGACTTTAGCACTTACCGTTTGCTGCCAAAGTTGTTTTTTTAAAGGAACCGAAGCATTCAATTGATACCGTATCCGTTGGGTTTGTTCACTATGCCCCACTAATGGTTGTAAAAAACCACAAGGCAAATGTTGTTTATCACAAGTAATTACTGCGGTTTTATTTTGTACCAATTTCATCATCAAACCATTTGTAATGGTAATTTGCGGATCTTCTAACACTACATACCCTAAATCTTCAATAGGAATAGTCACTTCTTTCTTATCGTCCTCAGGAAAGTTGACTACCAATTGCTCATGTTTTGTACTTAAATAGGCTGGATTACCGAAGAAGAGAGTACGTTTTATCATTGTTTAGAATTTCCAAGTTATTGAACCATCTAAATTCATTTCAAAATCTTTTTCTTCAATAGCAAAATTCCAGCCATTTGCTGTAATTCTTAAAAGAGGAGTGTACTCTGCAAAATTCATTGAGGAAGATTCTTTATACTCTTTTTTGATATCAGTGGTGCTCCCTGAAATTAAATGATGTTTTAATCTTATTCTTCCATCATTTTCAAAAATGTACATCTTATACAAACGTTCAGAAAGTTCTTTATCACTAAGCTCTTTTAACTCTTCTAAGCTTTCCTTATAAAAAACAGCCTTTTGACCCGATTTTAAAACAGTATATAGTGGAAGTTGATACTTTTTCTTTTGAATAGAATTAAAATGGGGAATTTCAAAAAAATCTTTTTCCTCTTTTATACTATCTTTCATTTTTGCTAAATCGTAAATACCGATAATGTTAATAGCTCGTTCTTCCTTTCCTTTTATTTTACCCTTATAAAAAAGACAAAATACATTTTCACCATTTTGCGCATAAGTGGTTTGTTTATATTCTTTATCAGAAGCAAAATCATGTGTATGTGGACTTACCGCAGTAGTATGTTTTAATCTTTCAAAACACCTAATATGCCTTATTTTATTAACCTTTTCTCCCTTTTTATCCAGCATATAAATACCTTTTTCTAAAGCATCTTTAAAACTTCCCGCTTCTTCAACTTGTTTTGCAATCATTTGAAATAAAGCTTTATCTACAATAACTTTTTCAACATCTGCTAAATTTTTAAAACCTGGTGAAGCAGCATCTTTAGCGTAGACTAGTGGTTTTCTTACGACAAGTTTGATTTCGTCTTCTAATACCATGTTCTTTTCCTCATCAAAAACAATGGTATTATCTTCATTACGTTTGGCTTGTTTTATAGCTCCATACAAAGACTCTCCATGTAATTGTCCGCGAATACTATCTCCTTTTGCCCACTTGGTAATCTTATTATATCTTTCATCTAATTTGTATTGCCATTTTCCTTTTTCATCTTTGTATTTTATATAATCTACCTCACCACGTTTCCTAACTTTTTTAAAGGTTTGGCTTAAAGTCCGTGGCTCAGTTAAATTATTGATAAGAGATTCTTCTTCAATTTGCTTAATGTAATAAGGTTTAAAGTCTTCCCAATCTATCGGTTGTTCGTGATGTATATACCTAAAGTTTTCTTCTTTTTTAAGTTGATATTCCTTAACGATCCTATCACGATGCTCTGGTTTAGGTATTAACGTTAATATAGCACCGTCCATGGCATGATGACTGTGTTTCATTCGGTCTTTTTTATCATCTAAAAATTTAACATTAAAAACTTCTTTAAAAATATCTACCACTGCGCCTTTTTGAACCTCAACACGATTAAACACAGTTCGTAAATAAGGCACAGCGTATTTAGTCATGATTTGAGTATCTCGTAACTGACTATTTTTCCAACTCGCTTTATATTCTTCAATAGTAAAAGTTTGTAGTTTTTGTTTTAAATAATCCAGTTTGAATTTTAAGAGATGTCTTTGCTGAATTTTATAATCTTTAGCGTCTTTATTATCTATATAACTTAGATTTTTTAATCCATCTAACTGTTTTTCTAAATCAGCTATTTTAGCCCATTTTTCAACAACTATTTCTTTTTCAACTTTACCCCTTTTTATTTTCTTTTTGTAAAAAGTTCGTTTTCCAAAAATGCTTTCAATATTTTTTATAACAGGCTCAATTGATTTCCCATTAAAAGTTGAAGCTTCTTTATAATTATTAAGTTGTGAAGGAAATCTTTTTCCTTTAATCAGGTTGTTGAAATCTTTATTTGCTAGACTTAAATTCTTTAACTCACTATCAAAACTGATACTTGCTGGAATGGTATGTTCAATATCGTAATGCTCCCCATTAAGTACATCGCACATATTAATGGTTTCTCCTGTGTAAAGGCATTTCCTATCTTGCTCTTCCCAAAGACGAATTTTGCGCAATAGCGATTTATCATTAACATCAAAACTAGTGCTACATTCTTTATTGATTTCCTCTATTCGTTTTTTAAAAGACTCGTTTTCTCGCTCACGTTCATTTTGCCATTTTTCAAGAGCTTTTCTATAGTTGGCATTGTTTAGTTCTCGAGCAATTTCAACCACAACACGAGTATGAGCATCAATTTGATTGGTTTGCAATAAAAAGTTTAATAATTGTTTTAGCTTATGCAAACTTTTTAAAGCCATTGGATTTTTAAAGCCTTTACTTATGGGCTCTGGGTCTCCCAATAATTTTAAAGAAATACCCTCGGTTTCTGCCTCTGGGTATTTATGTAAAAATCTATCTAATTCGGTTTCTTTAATATAAATAGTTTTATTCTTTAAGGAAACTTCTTGATAATCGGACGCATTAGGGTACTTTTCTTGCTCGGAAGGATGCCATAAAAACTTGATATTTCCATTTGGCACCTGCTCAGGATAATGTTCTTGTAAATATGTAAAAATCTGGTCATGAATTCTAGGCTGTTCCATAAACCCACCTTTTTTGGCTTGAAGTGGCTTTTGCAAGAACTCCTTAAAGTGTTTTTTTACATAATCTAGATATTTTTTTTGAGTTATATCATCTGTCTCCTTCCAAGTTTTTTTACCTAAATTTTCAATAATTTTTTGCTGAATCGAATCTAAATCAGAGACATCCAAATCTTCATTTTCCGAAAGATGATAGTCACCCTCAGCAACCAATTCTGCTCTAAAAAGACTATTTAAAACATTGTTGAGTTGTTTTACTGTAGAAGCATGTTCATAAATTCTATCAATTTCATGAGCAAAATGATTGATAAAATTTTCAGATACTTCGTGCGTTCCTAAAACCTTTTGAAGATTTGCCATGTAAACAGCCTTTGAATAAATAAATCCTTTTTGCAGATAGGGAAGTATCTTTTTTATCGCTGAAAGACTTAGCGTTGCATACCCCTGCTGTAATCTTATTTTTGAAAATTTTTCAGCTTGTTCTTCAGAAAGTCCTAGTTTTTGTATTCCAAACTCTTTTAGTTTTTCTTCATTATCAAAAGTGAACAATACGTGCCAAATATCTTCAATTGTATAATCTTTATTTAGTTTCTTTTTGGGCTGTGCTTGACGCTCAAAAGAAGCTTTCCAACTATAATTTTCTTTCCAATTTTCGCCTAAAATATCCTCTAGCTTTTTTAGTAGTTTAGCCGATAAAACTTTTGTATCTGGCCTTTCACTAAATTTGGAATGTATTTTTGCCCCATCTCTATTAATTCTATCCAGAACGGTTTTCAATTTAAAATCGTTACCGCTTTTTAAAAACAACGGATATATTTTTTTCTGAAGATAATTCTCTAAATCTTCCCCCTGTGGAGCTTCAATTTTAAGATTATTAATAAATACCCATGTTCTATATTCCTCATAAAACGGATGACTTATTGGCACTCGACGTTTATTCTTCTCGTAAGTACATAACCCCACCAAACCTTTTTGAGTTCGTAAGGGGCGTTGCCAGATAATCGCTTTATATAATTTTTTATAATCGTCCTCGTTTAAACTTTGTACGCGACAAATTTCTTTTAATTCATTTTCGTAATCTTTACGTAAATTATAACGTTGACGAATTCTTATTTTTTCATAATTAGAGGATTTATCCTTTTGATAATAGTAAAGCGCGGCCCCTAAACTTATATGTTTTTCTATATAATCTGCTATTTCATCTCTACCTTTTGTCGCTCCATCTTTTGAACCTTGAAGCATAGTTTTCGCTTCCTCTTCATCGCGGCCTTTAAACCCTCTTCTCTGTACTAATTGATAAAAAACACGGCCTAAAATTTCAGGATTATTCTGAAACACCTTTTTATTCTTCTCTTCTTCACTTATAGCTTTCGCCCTAAATAAATAGTAACTTTCATGTTTATCACCTCCCAATAAATTAAAATCAGGTTTACCATCGCCATTAAAATCAAACCTAAGCCAATTAATAAATCTTTCCGTTTGCGGATATTTACGTTTATCCTTTTTTGAATATTTTCGCCATTGGTCCAACTCCTCAATACTTAAAGGACACATGCCTTTATTAATTAAAAATTCAAGCACCTCCCATTTTCTATACTTTTCAGCTTGATAATTTCTTCGTTTTCCCCTACTTTCTGTACGCTTTTTAACTTTAGGAAATTCTACACCTTTTTCTTCACCAACACCTTTGTCGAAAATTAAAACGCCATTTTTAATAATTTGATTTTCGGATGCTGATACATCTCTTATCGCCCACCCGATTGAATTTGTCCCAAGGTCGATTCCTAAAGTTAAGTTATTCATAATGCGTGTTTTGTTTTTTTAAATATCTGAAGATTTATGCTTCAAATCTTATCTTCAAGATTGTTATCATTCAAATTTAATTAAAAAAAGGTTCTATACAACTTGTATATTTGAAAATAAAAGCTTTCTTTGCTTATAGAGAGAAAGTTATTTGTGCACAAATAATTGAATTTGGTGGTCCAAACCCATTTTCTGATCTTTAATAGATTTATCTCTTTTTATACTTTTGTACAGGTTTAAATTGAACCTGCACAAGTTGTATGTTGTGAATTGCTTTATTTTTTCTATATTTACTAACTGAAAGCAATTCATAATAAGGCTATAAGCCGAAGAAAAATCTTAAATCCTGCGTACCCCGTGGGATTTTCAAATTTAACCACTTAATTTCCAGTGTTTTTCATTTTTCATCTTATTTGATTTAACCCTATTTTCCATATATATTTCTCTTTAAACTTCTGTACTATTAATTCCAATTTTCCCATAGGTATATTTCGTAGTCCCATGGGATAAGGATTCTTTAAATTTAAAATTGTATATACCTGCAGTATAATGTTTAATAGATTTAGTACCACTCAATGGAATAGTCTGATATCCTTGTCCATTTCCAAAATCTGCTTGAAGACTTGTGATAGTTGTACTGGAAGACTGCATAGTAAAGTCACTACCTGTTACAAAGGTTACAGAAGTACTATTGCTATTTTCTTTTAATGGACTTAATACTAAAGCAGTCTTTTTTAAATATGGACTTCTTGATCTACCGCTTACATCTACAAATAAACTATCGCTGCCTGAAAGATCAAATAAATTTTCAACCAAAGCATTTTCATCAATTATTTCATATTCAGTGTTAATTATACCAATCGCAATTTTATTTTGAAGAAATTATTCTTTTACATCATTTTGAAGATCTGATAATTCTTGCCATCTATTTAAATAATCAGAAATTTGTAGTTCAGCATAAGCCTATAAAAATGATGTACACTGGAATTGTCGGTCGAAGTTTGATTAAATGATGGTAAATCAGACATATTAAATACCCTATCATAAAGAATATCCGTTGTTACATAAGATTTGTTTAATAACTGAAATTTGTCATCAATATAATCAGTATAAGTCTGACTATAAATCAATACTGGAAACACATGCATTAGCAATAAAAGTAATCTTTTTCTCATGGTAAATAAGGATTAGAATTATGGTTATAAATTAATTGCAGATATAAGGGGAATCAAATATAAAATGGTAAGTAAGTAAACATTAAAATTTATGACATAAAAATTTTAGATTATTAATGAAATGACCTAGCCTTATAATTTATAAGGCAGTTTTTATTCAGATTCAGCATTCAAAGTAACCAAATTAATATTCAATTTACCTGAGCTTAATAAGATGTATTTAACCGGATCATTTAAATCCTGTAGTTTAAGATTATCAAATGTTAATTGAATTTGTTTCTTTTCATTCAATTCCAATACTTTTATTTTACCAGAAAATGGGTGGATTGAGTTATTTCAGTAGCCAAATCAACAACCATTTTATTCCCATCTTCCTCATAAAGATCTTTATTTCCATCACTTAAACTTAAATCATAAGTACCTGTATGAGTAACGTCTTTTAAGTATAATTTTATTTGAGATTTTGAATTTTGAATTTTGAAAGTTAAAAATCCAATCATTTTCACTTGTAAAGACACTAATACCCTTTTAATCACTGGCAATGAACCGTGATCCTTAGGCAAAAACACATCATCATTAATCCTACAGGAAAAAGTATTTTCAGTAGTAATTGGTGGAATGGTCTCATCACTGAAACAACCTATCGTAATGGTAATAAAGGCAATAATTAAGTAGGAGAAAATTTTCATAGCTTTTTAAGTTTCCAATTGTAATACTCTAAAAATATATAAGTTAAAGAAATAAAAAAATGGTAATTTCTATTTTATTTGTATTTATCAATCTTAAACACACATAATTTTGTATAAAGGAAAAAAGCCAGAGGGTAACACGCTAAAGCGATTTTACGGTTTCAATCCCCCTATTTACAAGGCTTTTCAGGCCTCTTTGGAAATATCTAGATTTATTTTTCACGGAAAAACGGTCTTAGCACTTTAAAACCAAGCCTTTTATTCGTGAAAAACCTAAATAGGGTTCCTTTTAATTATAAAAAACTTAATATTTAAAGTTCTTAGAGACTAACCTATAAGCATAAAAATAATATATTCCTTTCTTAAAATAAAATTTAAGATTTGTTTTCGTTTTAGTACAAAACCCATTTCCTTTCAATCAAAATTTAATAAATCAAGAGATTTTTTGATTGCCCATAATATATGAAAGTCATCCCCAGCACTTGATAAATCTGAACCTGATATTTTTTTAATTTGGTTCCTTCAATTAAAAAATAAATTTTAAATTATCGATAGAAATTCAATTTTAAAATCACTTAAATCCTAACTTTATTGAGTTAAAATGTAACCTATCCCGTAATTAAACTTCCTCTCCTTAGCCATATCGAAAGCTAATTTATACAATTCTCTTTAATTTGAATCCTTTGAATAAGAACAGCAGTAATTAAATAAAATTTAGGACAAATCATCAAATAAATTTGACTCATAACTGCCTGCTATAACAGAATAAGGATAATGATTATAATTAAGGTCATATCCAATAACCAATACTCCTCTACTATTCTCATCTTCTAAGCCTTCTGCGATTATATCATTTATTAAATTATTTCGAGTTACTTTATCAATGTCCTTATAAGGAAATCCAGCAAGTGTATAACGTCTTCTTTCAACTCCAACCTTCATTAACATGTAATTATATTTCTTTTCAACCTTTCCATCAAGGATTCTTTTTTTCAGAATTTTCAAGTTTCTTTCATATTCCTTTTGGTCTTGTTCTGGTAAGTTCAAAAGAATAAAAGAATTAATTAGCCAATTTTTAGTTCTTAATTCTATTTTATCTAATAAGTCTTGCCAATATTTAGTCTTTTTAAGAATAGGTTTTTTAACTTCTACTCCTCTATGTTTACCAATCATGTATGGGTCTAGCTCTTTGGATTTAAGGGTAAAATCAAAATGAGTTGTATCATTGTATTCCACTTCTCCAATATTAAAACCATTATCTAAGTAA
Organism: Formosa haliotis; assembly: GCF_001685485.1. Lineage (NCBI taxonomy): Bacteria > Pseudomonadati > Bacteroidota > Flavobacteriia > Flavobacteriales > Flavobacteriaceae > Formosa > Formosa haliotis. The sequence continues at coordinate 838,241 of NZ_BDEL01000001.1, forward strand.
AAGGCAAATAAATCTATTTCATCTCCATTAAATTCAACATGTGCTTCAAACTCTCTTCTTCTTGACAAATAATGAATTTTCTCAGACTGTGACGATAATATTTCAAAAATAACCTCCAAATCAGTATAACTTATTGAAGGAGCTAATTCTTCTAGTTTATTACTGACAACATTTGCTTTTATTAACTTTTTTAAATTGCATCCAATATTGCCTAAATGTGACAATGTTACTCCTAATGGAACAAAGTATTTAATTTTTGAAGAATCAACTTTATTTTTAACTTCTGATGATTTAGTTGTAAATAAGTGTTCTTTTGGATTGTTCTTTAAAAAATTTTGAAATCTAATAGCTTGCTCAGATGGTGAAATCACCAAATCTTTCATTGTTCTGAATAACCTATCGGGAGCACCTCTCTTAGCTGAAGATGAAATTGCTCCAGATTTACACTCTACTATAATTGCAAATTCTTCAATTAATACAATTAAATCGTTTTCATAATCTTTCTTATCCATTGGACAATACCATTTACTACCTGAAAGCACTCTTGCGTTAGGGAAGGAGCTTTTAAACAATAGCTCAACCTTTTCTTCAAGATACTTACCTTTCTTTTCTAAATAAATGTTTTTTAATTTAACATCAGTCCAGATTAAGCTTTCTAAAAGACTTACTCCTAGATGGTCAAACATATGCGGTATTGAAGAAAAGTATCCGTCCTCAGTTTTAATGAAAGGCTTAGAATGAATAGGATTATCAAGAAACACAAAGTCCTTATTAATTTCAGACAATTCTCCAAAGGACAGACTTAAATTCTCTAGCATATATTCAATATCAACTTTATTATATTTCCCTTCAAAATGATTAAAGATTTCTTCAATGTTCAGGGTAAATATATCAGACAAGAATAAATCAGAATGTTCTAAAAGAAAGACTTTTAGTGCTTTTAGATTCTTTACTATCTTTTCCCTAAATTGTTCTCTTTGCTTTTCCCCCTGTTTCTCTACTGAATCAAAACTTTTCTCATAGGTATTAAAAACATCATTATAGTTTTTCTGTTGTATAAAAAGACGTGTATTATTTCTATGAGCATTGAACTTATTCTCTATTAAGTTAACCAACCCAGAAAAAACTTCAATGAAATCACTTGAATTAAATCCAATAACTCTTTTAAAATCCTCAGAAATAAGAAAAGCAAGTTCTTGATTAATTGTTTTCATTTGACCTACATAAGCCCAATTTCTAACAGCTAAAGTATGTAGCATCATATCGGCTCTAAGTATAAATTCATTTAACCCATTTTCATTTTGTTCTATATTTTTTATGAGTTTATAATACCCAATGCTTTGATTTTGATTGAGGTTTTGAACTAAAGATTTGAAGTCTTCAACTTTTTCATGTAATGGTTTAGCCGAAATAGTTCTTTCAGCCATTAAAGAAAAAGCCTGTAAAATTTCTACATAGAATTGAGGAAATTCCAAATATCCTTTTATTGCTTCCTCATCTATCCCCTCTTCACTGGATGTAAAATAATAGGCGCAAAATGAACATAAGTATAGAGGATCATATTCTTTAAAATAATTAAGCAGTTCAACATATTCATTTTCAAACCTTTTATTGGCTTCTGCTCCAAGTTCTAAAAAAACACCCAACCTTTCTTCAAATGATAAATCTTGACCAAAAGAAGGGCTTTCAAACCTAATAAAATCTTGTTTAACAACTTCATAAGGTTTATAGCTTTTCTTTCTAGGATTTTTAGTCTTCTTTTTTTCTTTCGTTTTCTACTTAAAGGCATTTATATAAAATTATGGCTAACTAAAACACTACCTCAAATGTAAAAAATATCATTATTAAATAATATCTTACCTAAAATTTAACTATCCTCATTTGTCCAACAAAGGTGGCTCTCTAATTCCAAATTTTACAACTATTTAAACAATTCGTAGGGGAACAGGTTCAAACGATGACTTTTTAATTTTATTTTTTTTCTCATTTTCTATTAATACCTGCTTCAACCTCCCCATATCCTTACTTATTTTTTTCTCCACTACCCTAGCATATTTTTGAGTAGTAGAAAGTTTGGTATGTCCCAATAATTTTGAAACCGTCTCCAATGGCACATCGTTGAGCAAAGTAATGGTAGTTGCAAAAGTATGTCTTGCAACATGAAAAGTCAGATGTTTGGAAATACCTGCTATCTTAGCTAGAATTTTAATATTATCATTGACTTTTTGATTAGAAATGATAGGAAACAGCCTAAACCCATTATTTTGATTACCATAACAACTATATCTATATAATATTTCCAAGGCCTGTGGCAAAAGCGGCACTCGAACAGGTGTCTTTGTTTTTTGTCGTTTTACATTAATCCATAAAGCGCCATCAATTCCTTCCACTATATCATTATTTCTCAACTGTTTAACTTCTACATAAGATAGTCCTGTATAGCAAGAAAATACAAAAAAGTCCCTTATCTGTTTTAAAAGTACAGAAGGTAAACTAACACTTTTTAACCTTTCTAATTCCCAAGACTCTAAAAACACACTATCGTAATCCTCATACTTAAAAGCGTAAAAACTAAAAGGACTGCACTTATAACCACCAAACTTCATGGCAATATTAATAAGCTTCTTTAAGCGTTCCATATGCTTCATCACCCCATTGTTATTTAGAGACTGTGATGCTCTTAGCGGTTTACAGGTCCGAAGAAAATCCTCAAATTTAATTACAAACAGGTAATCAATAAAGGGCAATTGGATATCAGAACCACCATACTTTTGCTTTATAAAACGTTTTAAATATTTTTCTGTTGCAGTATAGTTCTTTAAAGTCCCTGGAGTCAATTTCTTCGATTCCACTGTTCTATGGTATTCAAGGATATCATCTAGGGTTTCCATAACCTTATCCTTACCAAGATAGCGTTTCTTAATTCTTTGGGAACTTATTGGAACACCTTCGGAACACAATTGTTTATGACATTCCAATAAATCGGTATAAATCCCATCCAAAAAGTCATTAATAGATTTAGCGTCCTTTAATCTAGGCTTTACCCTAAAGGATTGGTAACACCAATTGGATTCCAATGTAGTACGTTGTACACTAATATCAGCACCAATACCATTTACTAAAATACGCGCATAAATAGGAATTTGACCATTGCTTTTAATTGATCTTTTTTTCAGCCAAAAGTTTACACTGAATGATTTTGTAGTTTTCATTACATTTCACTTTAATTAGACATATTTTAAAGTGAAAGTCAAATCTTAGAAAAGCCCTAAAGGACTCTATTATACGAAAGTACATCCTAAAAATAGGACACGCTATAGGACATATTAACCATTAGTTTCAATTGAAAACAATTGAAACTAAAAAATATTAAATAACTGATAATCAATATATTTAATACTTTTTTAGTTTACAATATGTCAAAATTGTCGGGGTGGCAGGATTCGAACCTGCGACCTCCGCGTCCCAAACGCGGCGCGATAACCGGGCTACGCTACACCCCGAAGATGTATTTTAAACTCTTTAATTCCCGATATTATATTAAAGACTAATTGCGGAGAGACAGGGACTCGAACCCTGGCGACAGTTACCCGTCGACAGATTAGCAATCTGCTCCATTACCACTCTGGCACCTCTCCTAAAAATTATGAACGTTGCAATATTTTTGCGGTTGCAAATTTAAGCTTTGTTATTAGATTTCACAACCTTTTTTAATCTTTTTTTATAAAAATTATTCAGGGTATTCTATTCGTAAATGGTAAATGTTTGCTAGCTTGAGTTTTAGCACTTTTTTTATAGATTGAATTTCTTTAAACGTAATATTAGAATTTAAGAATTGCCCCTCATCCATCTGCTTATTTATAATATTTTCTACAAATTCATCAATCTTTGTCGACGTGGGTTCTTTTAAACTTTTTGAGGCCGCTTCTACACTATCGCACATCATTAAAATGGCTGTTTCTTTACTAAAAGGCTTTGGACCTTGATATCTGAAATCATCAATATTTACATCGTCGGGATGCAATTTCTTTTCCATCATATAAAAATAATACACCACACTTGTACCATGATGCGTTCTTATAAAATCTATAACGCGATCTGGCAAATTATTTTTCTTTCCTATTTCAATTCCATGTAAAACATGATCTATAATTATACGAGCACTCTCTTTTGGAGATAACTCATCGTGCGGATTTATTCCTGTAGACTGGTTTTCTGTAAAGAAGGTTGGATTCTTCATTTTACCTAAATCGTGATACAAGGCACCAACTCGAATTAACATACCATTTGCTCCTATTTCGTTAGCAGATGCTTCAGCCAAATTAGCAACGTTTAAACAGTGATGAAAGGTTCCAGGGGCTTTCTCTGCTAATTCTTTTAATAACTTCGAATTGGTATCTGTAAGTTCTAACAGCGAGACATCAGACACTAAACCAAACATCTTTTCGTAAGCATAGATTAAAGGTTGTACAAAAAGTGTCGCCAATCCACATAAAATAAACATTAAAAAAGTTTCCCATTTTAAGTTGTCTATGCTTCCTTCATGAATAACGAAAAATGCGAAATATGCAATAATATAAATCAGTGTAATTTGTCCAACCGAAATAAATAAATTGGCACGCTTATATAATTCAGACACCGTTAAAATAGTGACTATACCCGCTATTATTTGTAAAAACATATACTCATAACTATTCGGGACTATAGACCCCAATAACAACATGGTTACCACATGGGTGAAGAGGCCTAATCTGGCATCGAAAAAGGCTTTTAAAACCAGTGGAAGAATACAAATCGGGACCACATAAATATAATGTGAATTGTAATTTACAACCAAAGAGGTTATAAAAACCATAAACAACACGTTGAAGAAAATAAAAGTTACTTTATTATTATTTTCGAAAACATCGCGCCTGTATTTCCTTAAAAACAAAAGCAACATTAATAAGGCTAATGCGACCAACAAGGTGTATGCAAAAACGATCCAATTATAGTTTGAAGCATTCCAAACTTGCGATTCATATTCAGATTCTAACGATTTTAAAATTTGAAATTTATCGCCTTCAACAACTTCTCCTTTAGAGATGAGTAAGGTTTCCTTTTCTATACTCCCACGAGTATAAGATATTTTCCCTAATTCTTCATCTAACGCACGTTCCGTAAACTCTTTGTTATACGTTAAATTAGGCTGAATAACATCGTAGAAAACAGATAAAAACACCTTCTCGTAACTTTCTAACTTAACATCTTCTAAAGTTCTTATTAGTAAGGGTTTTATATTTTCTTGTTTCACTAAACTAGAATAGGTTGTATTAAGTTTTTCAACCCTATTTTCTAATAAAACAACTGTGGCCTGACTATTAAAACTGAGATCTTCATGAAGGATTCCGTAATGATAAAAATCATTTAAAATTTTAGTCCCTTCTTTTAAAAGCGTTCGATAATCTTTTTTTGGAATCGAATCCGGAACGGTTTCTTCAAAAGCGGCTTCAAAATCTTTAAAAACCTTTTGTTTTATACCACTATCAATGTCAAAATAACGAATGGCATTAGTATTAATTTCATGCTTTTCTTTCTCTATTTCTTCGTTACTCTTTTTTATAGCAAAATTAAAGGGCGCATATAAGTTTTCGGACTGCCAAGGTTTACCTTTTTCAAAATCGTACTTAAAGCGGCCACTTTTTGGAAACAAATACACAATTAAAAATGTGGTACATATAAAAAGTAATGCCTTATACAGCAGGGTATGATTCCTATAAAGGGTATTTATAAAGTCTTTCATGAATACATTTAAGTAAATCAAATGTAATAAAAATTAAAGCGTTTTAACAGGTTTATAAGAGTGTATTCCTTCCTAAATCCTATTAAATTGATTAATTTCGCAAGTATAAATCGTAAATGTGTTGTTATGAGTAAAGAAGTCGTTATTGTTTCTGCAGCTAGAACTCCTATTGGAAGTTTTTTAGGATCACTTTCTACAATTCCTGCCCCTAAATTAGGTGCCATAGCAATTAAAGGTGCGCTCGATAAAATAAATCTAGACGCCAATGCTGTTGAAGAAGTCTTTATGGGCCATGTTGTTCAGGCTGGTGCCGGCCAAGCTCCTGCTAGACAAGCAGCCATTTACGCCGGAATTCCAAATACTGTCCCTTGTACAACGGTAAATAAAGTGTGTGCTTCGGGTATGAAAGCTATTATGAGTGCAGCACAAACCATTGCTTTAGGCGATGCCGAAATTGTTGTTGCTGGAGGTATGGAAAACATGAGCTTAATTCCGCATTATATGCATGCTAGAACTGGCACTAAATTTGGACCCGCAACATTAATAGATGGCCTTCAAAAAGACGGTCTTGTAGATGCTTACGACCAAAATGCTATGGGGGTTTGTGCCGATGCTTGTGCTACCGAACATAAATTTAGTAGAGCAGATCAAGATGCCTACGCCATCCAGTCTTATTCCAGATCTGCTGCAGCCTGGGAAGCTGGGAAATTCGATAACGAAGTGGTTCCTGTTGAAGTCCCTCAACGTCGTGGCGAACCTTTAATTTTTAGTAAAGACGAAGAATTTACAAATGTAAAACTTGATAAAATTCCTTCGCTTCGACCTGCGTTTACAAAAGATGGTACCGTAACGGCTGCCAATGCGTCAACGATAAATGATGGTGCTGGTGCTGTTATTTTAATGAGTCGAGAAAAAGCAGATGCTTTAGGTTTAAAACCTTTAGCGCTTATAAAAGGATATGCAGATGCTGCCCAAGAACCAAAATGGTTTACCACGGCGCCTGCAAAAGCACTTCCAAAAGCCTTAGCAAAGGCTGGGGTAACTATAGATGAAATAGATTTTTTCGAATTTAACGAGGCCTTCTCTGTGGTTGGTTTAGCTAATATGAAAATACTTGGCTTAACAGATGCCAATGTAAATGTTAACGGCGGGGCGGTGTCTTTAGGTCATCCGCTAGGATGTTCTGGGGTTAGAATTATCATTACACTTTTAAATGTGCTCGAACAAAATAATGCCAAACTTGGTGCGGCGGCCATTTGCAATGGTGGCGGAGGAGCATCGGCAATGGTAATTGAACGACTTTAATTCAAAAAAATCTTTTATAAAAACTCATTAAATTCTATATTTAGCCAAAATCCAATAGTTAGTAAATGCAATACGGCGTTTGTAATTTAAGCATTGTCCCATTACGATTTGAACCTAATGACCCTTCCGAACTGGTGTCTCAAGTGCTCTATGGTGAACATTTCAAAGTTTTAGAACAACGAAAAAAATGGAGTAAAATCCGATTAGCTTTCGATGGCTATGAGGGATGGATAGACAATAAACAATACGTAGAAATTACTGAAGATATTTATATACAGCTGGATGCCGAACAGCCCAAACTAGCGACCGATTTGGTTGAATTTGTAAATGACGCAAATAACCAGCTCTACCCTATTCCTCTAGGGTCTTCTCTGAATAGTTTACATATTTTAAAACATACCCACGATGGTAATGTAAGTAACCATATCGCTCCAAAAAGCAATCTTATAGATACCGCATTTATGTATTTAAACGCACCTTACTTATGGGGAGGAAAAACACCTTTTGGAATTGATTGCTCTGGTTTTACACAAATGGTTTATAAACTGAATGGCTATAAAATATTCCGAGACGCTTCGCAACAAGCTACGCAAGGAGAAGCTTTAAGTTTTATAGAAGAAAGCGAAGCTGGTGATTTAGCTTTTTTTGATAATAACGAAGGTGTAATTATACACGTAGGTATTATTATGAATGATAATTACATTATTCATGCTCACGGAAAAATTAGAATAGACAGACTAGATCATTCGGGCATTTACAATGTAGATACCAAAACACATACACACAAATTGCGGGTTATTAAAAAAATTATATAACGCAATCTTCATTCTAATACCGTTTGCTTTTTATTCTTTTTGTGTATATTTAATTCTTATATAACCAATTAAATACCTACCATCATGAAGTTTAATACAAAATTCTTACTATCGGCACTCCTAATTTGCATACTCAGTATTCAGGCTGTCTCTGCGCAACGCATAGTAAAACCAAGACCCGTAACACACAGTAATAATGCTATAGGAAAATGGATTAATTTAGGAACCACTCATGCCAATCATACGGCAGACCACGATAGAATAAATGTTCCAGGACCTTACGATTATTATAGAAAAATTAAATTTACAGTAAGAGATTCTCCTGTTAATATTCAACGTTTAGTAGTTACTTACGATGGTGGAGTTCCTCAAAATATAAACACGCGTTTTTCAATTCCTAAAAATGGAGAAAGCCGTGTTATCGACTTAATTGGTGGAAAACGTAAATTAAGAAGTATAGAATTCTGGTATGATACTAAGGGTATTTTAAACGGAAAAGCAGATGTTACCGTTTATGGCATGAAATAATCTTACAACTTAGCAACAAGTCGTAAAATATAAAAAAAAGGTTAGCATGTAATATGCTAACCTTTTCTTATATATTAAAAGGAAAAGAAATCCCTTGGCCTTGCATTAAAACCAATGTCGTTAACCGCTTCCTCGATAAATCTAACCTCTATCATTTTAGAGACTTCTACTCGAAATTGTTTCGGAAAGACCACATCTTTAAATACAATAGATTCAACACCTTCAACTGCCATAACGGCTTGTTTAACTTTAATAATATCTTTATGCTCTGAAGCATTTGTTGTAAATGTTCGCCCCTGATTTTCTGGAATTACATTATCTAATAAGATTTCCATATCGAATTTGCTTTGATTTATTAATTATTAAATCTATCGCAAATTAGCATTAATATTTTAAATTCAATAATTAGACCATAGAAATTATCTATAGTTCAATTATATAATTCTCAAAAAACACCCTGAGTTCTTGTTATAAAACAAATTAGGATGCTTTATTACTCTATTATTTTATCATTTTCTCCACAGCCTAACATTGCATCTCCAAAATACGGATTCTTAATAACCGCATCAAAACTAAGCCAATACCCCCCGGTATTTACATTTGCCATAGGACAAAATTGTACATATACTTTTCTATCTATTCCAAAATGTTCTATCATTGATTTTATCGATACCGATACTTCTGAAAAATATTTTCGTTGGCCTGTAATATCCTCTGAGTTTACCACCGATTTAACCTGCCCTTCTAAATCCTTATGAATAGCCATATAGGTTTTATGAGCCTCTGTATCTTGTTCTAACGACTTCATATCTACATTTTTTAAGGTATGTAACAATGTAGTCGCTTCCGTTTTAGCTCGGTTTTCATGACTTTCCACAAGAGCATCTTTTAACCCGATATACGCTTTAAAAATCTTTAAAACCTCAGCTTGAAATGCTTTAGAAACGGTTATACGTTTAGCGACATCAATTTCCGAGGTCTGCGTAGACCGGTCTTCTATACTCACATAGTTCTGGTTCATCATAGAAGCTTTTCCCTGTAACTGAGCGGCAGCATCTACAGTAAATGTACCATGAGTTACAATAATATCGCCTACCGCTAATCCGTTTAACACTTCATAAGTATCGTTAATTTTATTTCCCAAAGCAATTTCACGCATTTCAAATACAGGTTCATCTGGATTTGCTTTTAAATACACCACAGACCGCTTTCCCGTCCACAGCACTGCCGAAGCCGGAATAGTAAGCACAGCCTGCACGCCTTGAGATTGACTAGCTATTTCGCCCTCGACAAACATTCCAGGCTTAAACAACCTTTTTGAGTTATCTAAGACGACTCTAATATTCACGGTTCGTGTAGAGGGATTTAACATGGGGTCTATAAATACAATCTCAGAATTTATAATAGTATTCGGATATGCTTTAGCTGAAATAGCAATATGCTGACCAACTTTTAACGATCGAATCTGATTTTCGTAGGCATCAAATTCAGCCCAAACTGTATTTAAATTTGAGACTTTAAAAATGGCCTTTCCATCCATAACATGATCGCCTTCTTTTGCTGAAATCTCTGTTACCGTACCCGATACATGCGAGTAAATTTTAAATTGAGTAATCACTTTTCCTGAAGTTTCTACCTCATGTAATTGACTATCATGAATCATCCAGTTTTTAAATTTATTATGAACCGCATGATATAATTCGGGTTGACTCCCTTTCATTTTATACGCCGTAATTAACTCCTGTTGTGCACTAATAAGCTCTGGGGAATACACCGTTGCAACCAATTGACCTTTACTTACTTGTTGTCCTACAGATGTCACATACAACGTCTCTATCCTGCCGTTAAAATGGGCAGGCTGCGTAAATACTTGATCATCGTTAACAGCGATAGTCCCAGATAAGACTAAGTGCTGCCCCTGGCCTGTTTCACCTAAAATTTCTGTAGTTTCAATGTTAGCCAATGCAGCAGCGTTTTTAGTTAACTTAAATTGCTGTGCCGTTAATCCGCTTGCATCGGTAACCATCGGGATTAGTTCCATACCACAAATAGGGCAATCTCCAGGTTCTTCTCTAACAATCTGCGGATGCATGGAGCACGTCCATTTTTGTTGCTGCTGTTCCGATGCTGCTTCTTCAGCATGATTATGGTCGTGATTTGAAGTGCTAGTTTTATGTCCTCCAAATAAAAAGTAACCCAAAACAAGCCCTAAAACCAATGCTATAATAATATAAACTGATGTTTGTTTCATGACTTTATTTCTTTTCTTCTAAACGTTTAATCATCGCTTTCATGTCTTCAATTTCCTTCTTTTGAGCCTTTATAATATCATCTGCCAATTGCTTCACTTCAGGATCTTTAAGGTCTGCGCGTTCACTCGTTAGTATAGCAATAGAGTGGTGAGGAATCATAGCTTTCATCCATAATATATCACCAATTATTGGCGCTTGAGTTCTAACCAAACCTAAGGCTCCAAAAAACAGAACAATACTCCCTATAATGATAGCCCTATTCATTTTTTTATTTTGATACATATCTCGCATGGCAAAAAACATAATAATTGCCATCGTTGAAATACCTAAACACGTCATATAAAAGCGGGTTAAACTAAAATACACATGGTCTATGGCATAAGTATTTAAATACATGGTGATATACATGGCAACAAATGATGCCGCTAGCATAATGAAGAATCGTTTGTAATTATTTTTTTTAGATTGATTTTTTGAATGTTCCATATCTAGTTTTTTTTTGATTAATCAATTTTTGCCGATTTTAATCGTAATGCATTGGCAATGACAGAAACCGAACTAAAACTCATGGCCAAAGCTGCAATCATAGGTGATAATAATATTCCGAAAAATGGATATAAAACCCCAGCCGCTATAGGCACCCCTACAGAATTATAAACCAAAGCGAAAAACAAATTCTGTTTGATGTTTTTCATCACTTTATCACTCAATTTTCTTGCTTTTACTATGCCATGTAAATCGCCTTTTACAAGCGTAATTGCTGCACTTTCTATCGCCACATCGGTTCCTGTGCCCATGGCAATACCAACATCACTTTTTGCCAATGCAGGCGCATCGTTTACACCATCGCCAGCCATAGCAACCTTTTTACCTTCATTTTGCAAGCGTTCTACTTCTGCCAATTTATCTTGAGGCAACATGCCACCTTTAAAATGTTTCAAGCCTAATTCTACGGCAACAGCCTTTGCCGTAGCTTCATTATCGCCCGAAAGCATCACGACATCAATGCCCAAGTCTTGCAATTCTTTTATGGCTTGTTTGCTTGTAGCTTTAATTTTATCGCCAATAACAACATAACCAACGGCTGTTTTATCTACCGAAAGGAAAGACACTGTTTTACCTTTTTGTTGTTCTTCAGCGGCAGCTTGTTTTAATGCTTTTGAAAGCGATGCCTTCGCTTCATCCATCATTTTAGCATTCCCCAAAGCGATTTGCTTACCATCAACTACAGCGGTAACCCCTTTTCCCGAAACCGAATTAAAATCGGATGCTTTTAAAAGCGTAACATTCTGCTCCTTGGCATACTTTACCGTAGCTTCGGCTAGTGGATGTTCACTCATGGTATTTACAGAAGCGATGTATTGGAGTACGGTGTTAGCATCTATACTATCTGAAACACTTTTTGCTTTTTCTACCGATGGTTTTCCTTCGGTTATCGTACCGGTTTTGTCAATAATCAAAGCATCCACTTTATCCATTTTCTCTAAAGCTTCGGCATTTTTAATCAGTACACCATTTTGGGCGCCTTTACCAACTCCAACCATAACCGACATGGGCGTGGCCAAGCCCAAAGCACAGGGACAAGCAATTATTAAAACCGCAATAGCATTTACAAAAGCAAAAGCGTATTTGGGTTCCGGGCCGAAAATAACCCAAAGCACAAAAGTTAAAATAGAAATCGCTACCACCACGGGCACAAAATACCCTGAAATTTTATCGGCTAATTTCTGAATAGGCGCCTGACTCCTGCTCGCCTTGTTCACCATGTCTATAATTTGCGACAATAAGGTATCGCCACCCACTTTTTCGGCGGTCATTATAAAGGATTGTTTCCCATTAATGGTTCCCGAACTCACTTGATCGCCTACAGTTTTTCTAACAGGAATTGGTTCTCCCGTAATCATCGATTCATCAACCGAACTTTCGCCTTCATGAACTTTACCATCTACAGGAATTTTATCTCCTGGTTTCACCCGTAATAAATCTCCTAAATTAATATCATCTATAGCAATAACTTCCTCATTACCATCTACCACACGAGTCGCTTCATTTGGTGCTAATTTCAATAATTCTTTAACCGCATCATTGGTTTTGCTATGTGCGCGAGCTTCTAACACTTGCCCCATTAAAACCAAGGTTAAAATTACCGAAGCTGCTTCAAAATACACATGCACGGTACCCGCTTCCGCTTTAAATTGATCGGGAATAACATCTGGAAATAGCATACCAAATACACTAAATAACCAAGCAACGCCTGCGCCTATCCCTATTAAAGTAAACATGTTTAGGTTCCAGGTTTTTATACTTTTATAGGCCCGTTCAAAAAACATCCAAGTCGCATAAAACACCACGGGAATAGACAACACAAACTGCACCCAATTCCAATATTTTAAGGGCATGATGTCGTATAATGGATTATTATGTATCATTTCCGACATGGCAATAACGAATATCGGAATGGTAAATGCCGCCGCGATTTTAAGCTTTTTAAGCAGTTTTTTATAGGTCTGCTCTTCGGCAGAAACATCAACTTGCAACGGAATTAAATCCATACCACAAATAGGACAAGCTCCGGGTTCATCTTTAATCACTTCAGGATGCATGGAGCAGGTATATTGCGTTTTAGTCGCTGCTTTTAAACTCTGCTCCTTAACCAAGTCCATACCACAAACCGGGCAATCGCCAGGGGCATCATAAGTCTTTTCACCCTCGCAATGCATCGGGCAATAATAGGTTCCCTTTCCTGAATCTTTTGTTTTTGCTTTTTTAGCAGGTAGGTCATGCTTATGAGTACCTAACGGGTGAATGGTATAGGTATCTCCATCATTTTTTAAGGCCTTTTGAAACGTTTCTATAGGAATATGAGTTTCCATTTCGATGGTGGCTTCAGATTTTTCTAGATCGACCGAAGCCTTGGTAACGCCTTCAACAGCATTCAAAATAGTTTCCACATGACCACGACAACCGTTGCACGTCATACCATGTATATGATACGTATGCATCATACCTTTTGGCGAATCTGCCTGGGTTTTAACTTCTGAATGTTCATGATTGATTTCTGGAGTTTGACTCCCATCTTTTAGAGAGGCTGGGAGTGGTTTCTCTATTCCATATCGTCCGCCATCATCTTGTAACACTTTTTGAAACGTCGCTATAGGAATATATGTATCCATTTCTATTTCGGCTTCGGCTTTCGCTAAATCGACTGTTGCTTTAGAGACACCCTCCACATTAGAAAGTATGGTTTCCACATGACCACGACAGCCATTACAAGTCATTCCTGATATTTTATATATATGTTTCATGATTTGTTTATTTACTCTATAAATTTACGATTATAGTACCTTTTACATTAGCATAATTCGGGTATATGTTTATATAATTTTGTCTAATGTTTTTCTATCCCACTTTTGTAATGTTTTAAATTGAGTCATTGACATTCCAGTAATCTGTTTAAACTGACTCGCCAAATGGCTACTACTCGTATATCCTAAATCATGGGCTATTTCTGTAAACTGTAATTGGTCTAACTGCAAGAGTTCTTTTACTTTTTCAATTTTTAATTGAATAAAATATTTTTCAATAGTTATCCCCATAGTTTTACTAAACAACTTACTTATTACTGAATAATCTTTTGGAATGTGTGCTGTTAATACTTCCGAAAGTTTAAGTTTCGTATCCACTTGCTGGTCTAAAATTTTAACCAGGATCGTTTTGATACGCTCTATAAGGATATCATCTTCACTTCTAATCAGTTCAAACCCAAGTTCCTGAAGTTTAATTTTTAAAGTCTTATAGATGTCATCTGTGATAGGTTCTATAGTAACCTCTCCTAAATCTAATTGATAGACAGCAATACCTAAAGTTGCAAGCAATTGACTTACCGACTGCTTGCAACGTTCGCAAACCATATTTTTTATGTAAATCTGCTGTTTCATTTTAGGTATTATTTTAGTTGTTTTTTATATAACTGTTCGCGTTCTCCCACAATACATTGTTTTAGTTAGGCTGAACTTGTTTCTGCATCCCACACACAGACTCTATTGTAATTCCATTTATGAGCCTAGGAATTATATTAATAGTTGCGGATATTCAGAATTATTAATTTAAAGTCTCTTGCACCACCCCGCAATGCAACATAGCATCGCCGTAATACGGATTATTTACTTCCTTTTCTTTGGCAAACCAGTTTGCTCCACCTTGTAAAGCCATTGGACAATGTTGTTCGTAAATTTCACCCGATGAAATGTTACTTGCCAAAATAGGTTTTAAAGCAGTTGTTAACTCTGAAAATAATTCACGTTGCACTTTAATATCATCGGTTTCAGAAATTTTTACTGCCAACGCTTTTACATGCTCATCGGTATTGGTTTCGGCCAACATTCTAGCACCGCTTTTTGCTTCTTCAGCATCTGAATTTACCAAAGCCGTTTTTAAATGAATGTAATGTTGAAATGCAGCACCCACCTGCGCATCCTTAAATTGCAAGGCTACTTGTGGTGTTTGAGTTTCTACAACTTCTGGGGTTTCAGTAACTTCTACAGCGTTTTTGGTTTCATTTTTACAGGCCGTAACAGTAATTAAAGCTAAGGCTAATACTGTGGTACTCATCATTTGTTTTACATTTTTCATAATTTTAAAGTTTTATAGGTTCTACTTATTGGGTTAAATAATTTATTATGGCTTGTTGTCTATAATACATTTTTACCGCTTCTATGCGGTTTACATCATACTTTAATTGCAACTCTTCAATATCTAAAACATCATCGAAATCTATCATTCCTGTTTCGTAACTTTTTAACAATATCTCTTGTGCATGTTTTGCTTGCTCTAGATTTTCAAGTTGCGTTTTATAACTAATTTTTGCCGCATTTCTAAGTTTCTCTGCGGTGTCTAATACTCCTGTTAGACTATTTTTTTTATCTGCTTTTTGTGTTTTATAAGTTTCCTTTTGAATCTCGTTTTGAATCGCTTTTGATTTGTATTTTGAATTGAAAATAGGAATAGAAACAGACACCATAGGCATCACGATATCTTTCCCATTATCGGCTATGCTCATATCTTGACGTTCTTGTACCGTTATATAATCCAGTCCGAAACCAATCATAGGGGCACGCTCTTTCTGGTTTAATGCATAGGACTGCTGTACAGATTCATATAACTTATCGAATTGCAACAATTCGGGATGTAAACTATTTATAGATTCTATCTGCAAATCAGGTTCGCTAGGTATTTCTATGTCTGAAGGAATTACAATAGCAACCTCTTTTTCTCGATTTAAATCCATATTAATTAAAGTCTGACGCGCTAAATAATCCTGTTTTAAAACCTCCATTTTTTCTTGAATTTCATTTTGTCTCATTTTCAATTTTAACACATCAACTGCTGAAGCCTGCCCAACTTCTATACTGGTTAGCGCCAAAGTTTCAAAGGTTTTTAAAAGTTCTATTTGCTCTTGTAGGACCTCTTGTTTAGCCTTTATAGCCCATAATTCGTAATAATTTTGAGAAATAGACATAACTAACTTGCGTTGAGCAATGGCAATAGTTTCGTACTGGGCATCGGCCAGCGAAGAGGCATATTGTTCGCGTGCCGTTATCGAGCCAAACCAGGGTAACATTTGTTTTACCGAAGCCTTAAATACTTGTGGTCCTGTTCGCGTTTCTGGTTCACTTACAAAATACCCCATGCTAAATTCGGTATTCGGGATAACTTGTACTTCATTACCTTTCTCGACAGCCAACTTGTATTGTAAATCGGCATTTTCAATAGCTGTGTTGTTTGCCAAGCCCATTTGAATTAAGGCATTTAAATCTTGAGCCTGAAGCGAACTAATTGCTCCAAAAGCACAAATCAACAAAACAACACTGTGTAGCCTATATGTTTTACCTATTTTCATGAGTTATATTCTAATTTAGATTGCATTCTTTTCGCTTTTAATTCTTCTCTCCAGCTAAATAATACGGGAACAATAAAATAAGATGTCACATCTATAATCATCCCCCCGAAAGCAGGAATAGACATCGGAATCATGATATCGCTTCCCCGACCTGTAGACGTTAATACGGGCAATAAGGCTAGAATAGTTGTTGCTGTGGTCATTAAACACGGACGAATACGTTTCTCACCTGCCCGTATTGCTGCTAGTCGAATTTGTTTAATATCCTTTGGTTTCTCTTTTTCGAAAGTTTGGGTTAAATAGGTTGCCATAACTACACCATCATCGGTTGCGATTCCAAACAGCGCAATAAATCCTACCCAAACAGCCACACTTAAATTAATAGGATGCATCTGAAATAAATCGCGTAAGTTTTCTCCAAACACATTAAAGTTTAAAAACCAACCTTGTCCGTATAACCACATCATAATAAAACCTCCGGCAAAGGCTACAGAAATTCCTGTAAATACCATTAAGGATGTGGAAACCGATCTAAACTGAAAATACAAAATCAGCAGTATAATTAATAATGCCAAAGGCACAACCACTTGTAATGTTTTTTCGGCATGTAACTGATTTTCATAGGTTCCGGTAAACTGATACGTAATTCCTTTAGGCACCACCAATGCACCGTTTTTAATATTATCTTTTATTAATTGTTGCGCATGTTCTACCACATTTACTTCTGCAAAGCCATCTAGTTTATCAAACAATACATACCCTACTAAAAAGGTGTCTTCACTTTTAATAACCTGCGGACCTTGCTCGTAATTTATGTTTGCTAATTCGCTTAAAGGCACCGGACTTCCCTGCTCTACCGGAATGTAAATACCACTTAAATCGTCTGGACTAGACCGTAATTCTCGGGGATACCGTACACGTACACCATACCGTTCGCGACCTTCCACGGTTTGTGTAAGTACCATACCACCCACCGCAACTTTTAACTCATTTTGAACGGTTTCTATAGATATGCCATACCGTGCTAATTTTTCACGATCAATATCTATCAACACATACGGCTTCCCTACAATACGATCGGCAAAAACCGCTTCCTTTTTAACACCTTCGGCTGCTTTTAAAATAGGTTCCAAAGCTTTGCCAAAAGCTTCAATTTGTTTTAAATCTTGCCCCTTAATCTTAATTCCCATAGGCGCACGCATTCCTGTTTGAAGCATGACCAATCGGGTTTCTATGGGCTGTAATTTTGGTGCAGAAGTGACCCCTGGGAGTTGTGTTTTCGAAATAATTTCATTCCAAATATCGTCTGCCGATTTAATTTCTGGTCGCCAGTTTCTATAAAACTCACCGTCATCATCAGGAATAAGTTGTTGCTTTGCATTAAGGGTTTGCCAAGCTTCTGTTTGATCCGCTCGCAAGGACATGCCATTTTTCAACACGTATTCGCCATCATCGTTTACTTTATAACGTTGACGTTTACCGTTTTCATTTAACATATATTCAGGTTTATACTGAATAATATTTTCGTACATCGATAAGGGCGCAGGATCTAAAGCAGACTCTGTTCTACCCGCTTTTCCCACCACGGTTTCAATTTCAGGAATACTGGCCACAGCCATATCCAACTGCTGAAGCACACGTTTATTTTCGGTTACCCCAGCATGCGGCATAGAAGTTGGCATAAGCAAAAATGTACCTTCGTTTAAAGATGGCATAAATTCTTTGCCGGTGTTTTTCATTATATACACGCCAAAAATCACCAAGCTTGTAGGAATCATTAAAAACAAAGCTTTATTCGCTAAAGCCCAACTTAAAATCTGGGTGTAATAGCGTCTAAAAACAGTAAAGAATCCTAGTAATCCGAAACAGATTATCGAAACAAAAATAAGGTTAACAAAAATACTGTTCGAAACTCCTAAAGGGCGCCAATATTCGGCTAATAACCCTACAATGGCAATCGCTACAAAACTAGTTTGAATCGTGTTTACTCGAGAATCTGACCACTGATATCGTTGTTTTAAAAACCCTAAAACGCCAAAAACCACCAATAAACCTCCAATAAAGTATCCATTAAATATTCCCCATAAACCCAATGCTATTAATCCGATATTGATAATACCCACAATCATTTTTTTTACTGGTCGTTTTCTAAACACAAAAGCTGCAAATGGAGGGATTAAAAATAGAGCTACAATAATAGAAGCCGTTAAAGCCATCGTTTTAGTAAATGCCAACGGACGAAATAATTTACCCTCGGCACCCACCATGGTAAATACGGGAATAAAACTTATAATGGTGGTCATGACCGCAGTAATAATGGCACTCGAAATTTCGGCAGTGGCCTGATACACCACTTCGTTTATAGGCTTCCCATCGGTATTTTCATCGAGGTGCCTAATAATATTTTCCGATAAAATAACACCAACATCTACCATGGTACCAATGGCTATAGCTATCCCGGATAAAGCCACTATATTGGCACTTACTCCAAAGAATTTCATAGCAATAAAAACCATTAAAACGGCAACAGGTAATAACCCGGAAATTAAAATTGAGGCTCTTAAATTAAAAACCATTACAATAATAACAAGTATGGTAATCAGGACTTCTAAAGTTAAAGCTTCGTCTAAAGTATGTAAGGTTTCTTGTATTAAGACCGTTCTATCGTAAAACGGAACGACTGTTAGTTGAGATACCGTACCATCTGCCAAAGTTTTAGAAGGTAAACCATCGTGCAATTCGTCTATCTTTTGCTTTACATTGGTAATCACTTCCATAGGGTTTGCACCATATCGCGCTACGACAACCCCGCCTACCACTTCGGCACCTTCCTTGTCTAAAATCCCACGTCTGGCTTCTGGCCCTAAACTAACATGGGCAATATCTTTTATGCGGATAGATTTAAAATTTGTAGCTGTAACCACCGCATTTTCTAAGTCGGATATCGATTTAACATATCCTAATCCGCGCACCAAATACTCGGCCTGATTTATTTCTAAAGTCTGAGCACCAATTTCCTGATTTGAAGCTTTAATAGCTTTAACCACGTTTTGAAGCGAAATATTATATTGCTTCATTAACTCACGGTTTACATCTATCTGATATTCTTTAACATACCCGCCAATAGATGCGACTTCCGATACGCCACTTGCCGACGACAAGGCATACTTTACGTAGTAATCTTGTATACTTCTAAGTTCTTGCAAATCCCATCCTCCTGTGACATTGCCATCGGGATCTCGACCTTCTAAAGTATACCAAAATATTTGGCCTAAACCAGTGGCATCTGGCCCTAAACTAGGGCTTACGTCATCCGGAATTAAACCACTAGGTAAGGCGTTTAACTTTTCAAGAATTCGACTTCTACTCCAATAAAACTCAACATCATCATCAAAAATGACATAAATACTAGACACCCCAAACATAGAGGAACTTCTAATAGTTTTTACGCCAGGAATCCCTAATAAAGTGGTGGTTAATGGGTAGGTGATTTGATCTTCTATATCCTGAGGGGAACGTCCATCCCACTTGGTATATACAATTTGTTGATTTTCGCCTATATCGGGAATAGCATCTACAGCTACAGGATCACTCGGTAAAAACCCGGTATCCCATCCAAAAGGAGAATTTACAATTCCCCAACCTATAAATAAGGCGAGCATTAAAACCGCTACTAATTTATTTTCTATTAAAAATTTAATGCATTTATTTAGCATGACTGCATTTTTAAACAATTAAACAATGATAAAACCATTGAAATCCGCCTACCAATTGGTACACAGAAACTTATCCTAAAAACATAATTGTAGAGGATAACGGGTAATTGTTATAAAAATCAGATTAAGAAAGTATCGTACTCCAACTGTATATCGGAGACGAGCAAAGGCGGTGAATACGCCTGGAAGGGAATAATTTGTTTTGGTAAAGCTACAAATAGCGATTGGTAAGTATAGACAAACGTCGTTACAAACAATTGCTGATCGAGCGTTAACTGGCTAGGCACAGATTTTAATTCATCTTGCCCATTTACAACCACTTTATGGTCTGTACAGCATCCTTTTTTGGAAATAGCGCTTTTTAAAGGCGGCGCCTGCAGCTCTTCCATACCACAACCAATAGCATCTTTATTTATAGCTACGTCTACTAAAGTTTCTCCACAATAATGCATATCTACACTAAACGAAAACGTAGAAAACAATACGACAAAAGACATCGTTATAGCTAATATTTTATGGAAAGGACTTTTCATTGCAACAAATTTAATGAAAAAAAATGAAGCGTTTTAGATTTAACGTTCTTTTAAGGATACTTCTAGTTTATACTGACTATTTTCATTTCCTTTTTAATAAACTTTTAAATAATTATAGGTTTATTCCAAACTTAAATTTTACTATATTGCTAATCTGAAAGCTAAAAAATAAATAAAATTATAATATTGTAGTCGTTTAACCCCTATAATTTAAAAATGCGCTATTTATTAAGTCTACTAATCTTTTTTTATGCTTTGAAGGAATTGGTCAAAACACAGAAAGTATTCTTAGCAAACTAGAAGAAACACTATTAAAAAAGGATCAATATCTAAAAGAAAAATATGCTAAAATAAACCTATTAAAACACGAAGTAGAAAAATATAATGTTACTGATGATACAGAAAACTTATACGAAACCTATTTATCCTTATTTACAGAATACCGTTCGTTTAAATACGATTCTGCATATTATTTTTTGGAAAAGGCCAAATTAACAGCCATGCAATTAAACGATTCTTTATTACTCTCTAGAGCTAAAATTAAAGAAGGTTTTGTTCTACTTTCGTCTGGTTTATTTAAAGAATCTATAGACACTTTAAACAGCATAAACGTTAACAAATTACCAAAACCATATAAATTTGAATATTACGCTGTTAAAGCCCGTTCCTTTTACGATTTAGCAGATTATAACAAAGATCCCAGATTTAGTATTAATTACATAAAAAAGGAAACCAATATCTAGATAAAGCAATAAGCTACGCCGAACCCAATTCTAATAGTTTTTGGGCTACGGAAAGTTTAAAACGTATGAAACGGCAAGATTGGAAAGGGGCTGAATTTGCTTTTAATTATTGGATTAACAATTACAATTTACCCCCAGAGTTTTACGGAATCGCTACTTCTAGCCTAGCTTATGTATTCTCTGAACGTGGCTATAAAGATAAAGCTATAGACTACCTAACTTTAGCAGCAATTTCCGACATAAAAAATGCCACCAAAGAAACCGTAGCTTTACGAAATTTAGCAAATGAATTATTTTTAAAAGGGGATTTAAATCGTGCTAACCGCTACGTTACTTTAGCTATGGACGATGCTACATTTTATAATGCGAGACATCGAAAAATTGAAATATCTACCATATTACCCATTATTGAAGGCGCACAACTACTTAAAGTTAAAAGCCAAAAAAGTAAACTCGAAAAAATTGTGGCGCTTTTGGCCATTTTAGCAATAATAATTATCATCTTTTTTATTATAATTTTCAAGCAATTACGTGCAAAAAATCTTTCTCGTAAAGCGCTGTTCGAAACCAACGAAAAACTAAAAGAAATGAACGTTAATTTGCGTGAATCTGATGCTATTAAACAAGAATACATCACTTATTTCTTAACTGTTACTTCTAATTTTATACATAAAATAGACTCTATTCAAAAAGCAACCATCCAAAAAGTTATTTCTAAAAACCCGATGAAATTTTAGGAGTAATGAATAGGTACAGTATAAAAAAAGAACGCGAAGATTTATTTAGACATTTCGACGAAGTGTTTTTAAAATTATTCCCTTCATATATTGAAGATTACAACAAGTTATTCCCAGAAGACCAACAGGTGATTTTGAAACAAAATGAACTTTTAAACACAGAGCTTCGCATTTTTGCTTTGTACAGGTTAGGCATTCAGGATAGTAACCAATTGGCAGAATTTCTAGAATTATCTATCGCAACGATTTACACTTATAAAACTCGTATAAAAAGTCGATCGCTTTGTAAAGATAGTTTTGAAGATAAGATTATGGCTATTAAAACCTATTAAAAACACATCTCTATGCAGTTAAAGCTATAAAATAAAAATTTTCCATCCAACTACCAGTTCCAAAAGTTAGTTTTTTAAAAGCTGCTTAAAATTCAATAGCCCCAGTTTCCTTAAAAGAAATTGATAATAGATTTTTAGGATTCGTATTTTTTATTTTATAAGTTTTTAGGCAACTAGCAACTAAAAATGAATCTCTAATATGAAATCATTTTAAGGCTCTTCTTTTTGACTCTATTCTTATATTAAATTGTACTATTGACAAAAATTTGCAACTAAAAAAGACCCAACTTAACTTTGGGTCTTTTCATTAAAACAAACAAAATACTAACGAAATTAACACTATAAACACTAAAATATTAGTTCTTATCTTTTAGTACAAACCTAACTGCTGCACCACCTCCTGGAGCCAAATGTAAGGTTAGAGTTTCGCCTTGGTTTAATGTTTTATTAGCCATTATTACGGGATAGGGATTAGTTTTATAACGAGCATCTTCACCATCTGTATACAATTCTGCTTCGTAAGTTTTACCGGAGTCTAAAAAGCTTAAAGGAATTGTAAGTGTTCTGGATTCAGCATTGGTAATTGCTCCTAAATACCAACTATTTTCGTCCCAATCTTGTCTTGCCATAACAACATACTCTCCTATTTTAGCATCTAAAACTTTGGTGTGCGACCAAACTTCTGGTACATCTTTTATAAACTGAAATTCGGGTTTACCTTCATAATTTTCTGGTAAATCGCTAGCCATTTGTAGCGGACTAAATAAAATAACGTATAATGCCAGTTGCTTTGCTAATGTTGTTTGAACCATAGCGTTTTGAGGGGTTTTATAATCGAAATCGAAGTTACCTGGCGTAAAATCCATTGGTCCAGATAGCATACGTGTAAATGGTAATATAGTAGTATGCTCTGGGGTATTTCCTCCATCTGCAGACCATGCATTATATTCCTGTCCGCGTCCACCTTCCTGTGTCATTAAATTAGGATAAGTACGTTGCAACCCCGTTCCTTTAACCGGTTCATGATTATCTATCATGATATGGTATTTTGCTGCGGTTTCTATAATTTTTCTGTAATGCCTTACTCCATATTGTCCATCGTGCCATTCTTTTTTGTTTAAATACTTATTTACATAACCTGTCTTTACAGCATTTACACCATTTTTCTGATACAACTTAAAAGCATCCTCTACTTGGTCTTCGTAATGTGCCGCAGCTCCTGCTGTTTCGTGATGCCCAATAAGTCTAACATTTTTTTTAGCGGCATAATTACAAATAGCTTCAATATCAAAATCTGGATAAGTTTCTGTAAAGCTAAATGCTGTACCGTCGGCAGTCCAATCACCATCCCAGCCTTTATTCCATCCTTCTACTAAAACGCCGTCAAAACCATTCTCGGCTGCAAAATCGATATAACGTTTTGTATTCTCTGTAGTCGCTCCATGTTTTTCGCCTTGTCCCCACGTATACTTTTCTAAGTGCATACCCCACCAAATACCGATATATTTTGAAGGTTCTACCCAAGATAAATCGTCTATTTTTGAAGGTTCATTTAAATTAAGCATTAATGTAGAAGTTACGAGGTCGCCAGGTTTATCTGCAACAATTATAGTTCGCCAAGGGGTTTCGAAAGGGGTTTCGGCATATACTTTTACACCATCTGCCCAAGGCACCAACTCACTTGTATATTGATTATTTTTTGTTTTCCGTAAGGTCATAGAAGCAAAGTCAGTTAAATTGGCTTCGTGAATTGCCAAATACTTCCCACTCTTCGTTTCAATAGTTGCTGGAGTGTTTATGGTATCTGTTTTACTTATTGCCGTTTTTCTATAAAAACTTTCGTAATAACTATTTTCAGAATGTACAGGAATCCACCATACTTTATGCTCTTCTGGAAAAGTAAATTCCGTTATTTCGTTAGCAATTTTTACTTTATTTAAATGAGGTTGCTTCGGAAATTTATATCGAAATCCTATACCATCATTAAACACTCTAAACACCACATCTACTAACCGCTGTTGTCCTTTTGTTTCCTGTAAATGCACAACCATTTCGTTATGATGGTCTGTAATGGTTTTAAATTCGCCCCAAGGTTGTTCCCAACGGGCATTAACCGTATGGTGTTCTGTACTTATAATTTTAAAACCATCGGTTAAAGGTTCGTCTTCTTGAAATTCAAAACCTAGTTTGGAAGGTTCTATAATCGATTCTCCGTTAGATGTTAACTTATATTCGGGTACCCCGGCCTCTGTTAAATAAAAACTTAAGGTGTTTTTAGTATTGGGAGAACTCACTTCTAAATCCTGTTGTTTTTCGCTACAAGACACAAATAGCAACATTCCTAAAGCTATGAGATATAATTGATTTCTGTTTTTTTTCATGTTATAAACTTTAATAAGATTGAAACCTTATTCTACTTCATTTAATATTTTTATGGCTTTATCCGGCTGCATGGATACAAAATAATAGAACGCCTGATCTAATTGCTTTTGAATTTTCACATTACTCTTTTTTGATTCTCTTAATTGAAATAACTCACCAATATTTTCAAAAAATTGACCAAAATACTGTACACCCGTAAATTGTTTTACCGTATTTATATACCTATAACCAAACTCTTGTGTTGGCTCGAACATGGTGCCTTCTCCAAAATCATTCCAGGTAATTAATTGCAAATAATCTGCTTCTACATGTGTTGCTAAACTTAATGTTTCGTTTAAGGTAGCGCCATTATTATGCGAAATGGTAAAACCAATATCTGTGTTTGTTCCGCCTTCTTTATAAAAGTCTTCAAAACCGGGATAAGCTGCTGCCATACCTACTTTTAATTTAGGAAATGAAGTGGTGTAAAAATCGCTTAAAAAATTATTGTTTTGGTACACCCATGCATATTCCCCTTGCGCATTTTCACCGGCCTCGTAAGATTGATTCCATAAGGTTAAAAAAGTGGGTTTAGTATTTAAAACACTAAATACATCTGTCCAAGCCTCTGGTGATTTTAAAGTAATTGGTCCAAAATTAAGCAACAAAGGTTTAGCTTCTAAATGAATATAATTTACATCTGAAAAGTATTTCTTTTGTATATATCGCATATCTTGCTTAGCTGCACTTTCTACAGTAGGAGCCAAATTAGCATCTACTATATTTTGAAGAAATCGATCTTCATAAACAATCGCATATTCTAATCCAACTGCTTCTAACATGGCGATAACTTGTTCGGTATTTTCTTTAACCAGGGCATAATCATTAAGATTATACGTACCATACCAATCTATTAAAATGCCATCTATTCCAGCATATTTCATAAGCAACAAATGGTTTTCAATAACATTTTTATCACCAGAGTGGTATGGACCAATTAATGGATAATAATGCGATGCTATTTCTCGTTTCCCATCAGCATCTGTGTTATTTGGATTTTTATTTGCCATAGTCCAATGATAGCCCCACTGTTTATTTTCACTGCTTTCGTTAGTTTCAAACCAAGCCATGTAGTGCATATATACTTTCATTTTATTAGTTTTAGAAACAGGAACGGCATCTAATACTTCCAGCTCGTCATTTTCTTTCTGAGGTTTTGTATCGGAAGTATCGTCACTACAGTTAATATTAACTACAACAAATAAACAAGTTAGGAGTTGCTTAAATAGGGCTATTTTCATGTTTAAATATTTTAAAAGACATTACTGTTAAAAGAAGCTAACCTTCTATTTTTTATGACTATTTCTAAAAAACAAAGTGTATAGAAGGTTAACTTGACTTACTATTAATATCCAGGATTCTGTTGTAAATTACTGTTCTTATCTAGTTCTTGTTGTGGTATTGGAAAGATAGCTCTGTACGCTGGCGTAGCATTCGGGTTACCCCACCACGGCTGAAAGAACGTTCCAAAACGGATATTGTCTGTTCTGCGTTTACCTTCAAATAAAAACTCACGAAGTAACTCTTTGTCTAAATAATCTAGATCTATAGTTGCAGGTGTTTCTACTCCTGCCCTTGCTGTTATTTGATCTATAAATGGACGCGCTAAATCTGGCGAACCTAAACGTACATAACACTCGGCTTGCATCATTAAGATCTCTGCGTAGCGAATTAAAACAAAGTCGTTATCACGCTCCCATTGGTCGCCTGCATTAATTTCGTATTTATTTAAACGTACGCCTTCGTTTTGTTTGCAATCTTCTAAATTCGACACATCCTCTGTATAAGATAGTGGCTCTCCGCTATCCATAATAATTACGGATCCTGTTGCTAAATTAATTTGATCGCCTTGTAGCATGGCTGCTTTCCGTCTATCGGCATCCTCAAAAGTAGAATATACGCCAGGCGTTGCACACATACCATTTGCCGACCACGGGTAATCTCCCGTTGGAGACACCGCGAAGCGTTGCAAGTAATGGTAAGACATCGAGCTCATATAATTTCCTAAGGTACCAGCATCGTTGGCATACGGAATAGCTAAAATTGATTCTCCAGAGGTTTCATTATTTGTTGCGAAATTTGCGAAGATGTCTGGTTCTAGCGTATACCCCGATATTTTTTGGCAGACTTCTATACAATCTTGCCAACGCGGTGTTCCAATAAAAGATTCTGCATTTAAATAAAGGCGTGCTAATATGGCATTTGCAACATGCTGGGTGAATTTAGAGTATACTTTCCCCGATGGTAAATACGGAATAGTTTCTAACAACTCCTGCTCTACAAATTGGAATACTTCTGCTCGAGTTGAATTTGAAGGTAAATCTAAATCTTCAAAATCTGTAATGATTGGCACATTACCAAAAAGATCTAATAAATTATAATAGTAATAGGCTCGAACAGCCCTTAATTCGGCATAAATAGGGGTTTTAGCATCTTCTGTTAGTCCAGATTTATCGATTTGATAAATGATGGAATTAATTTTTGAAATTCCAGCATAATTATAACGCCATGCCGATAAGATCATCTTATTTTGAGCATCCCAAGTATGCCTATGTGCTTGAATATATTGTCCGCCATCGTACCAATCTGTACCTCGTGTAGGAATAATGGCTTCATCTGAAGCTACTTCATTCAAAAAAAACACGTATTCGCTGGCAGGCCAATTATTAGAAATTTCGTCTGCAAACCCTCTTAAAGAGGAATAGGCACCACCTACTAGAGTTTCAATTTCTTTAGGGGTTTGCCCAAAATTGTTATCCTGAACTCTATCGTATAACTCTTCATCTAAATTAGTGCAGGAGCTAGAGAATAGAATTCCACCAAGTAATAATAAACTTATTTTAATTTTCATTTGATTCTGTTTTAATATTCGTTATCCTGTAGCTTAATCTTTAAGTGTAATATTTAGCCCAAAGGAGAAGGTTCTCGGTCTTGGGTAACTATTAAATCTATCTATTCCTGGATTATCTAAACCAGTTAAACCTACTTCTGGATCTACGCCACTATAATCTGTAAACACTGCTAAATTTTCTCCCAAGAAATAAACGCGCATTCCACAGCTTGAATTGACATTTGTAGGTATGTTGTACCCCACAGAAAGTGTTTGTAACCTAAAGAAAGAGGCATCCTCTATCCAATATCCAGAGTACGTAGCAGGCGAAGTAATACCGCTACTTAAAAAGTCGTCTGTTACATTATATGTTGGCAAGCGATTAGGGTCGTTAAGCATCATATTTGTAGCATTTAATACCTTTTGGCCAAAATTGCCATAACCTGAAAGTGCTAAATCGAAATTCTTATATGTAAAATTCATTCCGACCCCGATGGTAAAATCTGGTTGCACATCGCCAAGCACAGAATCTTCGTCTGCTAATATAAATTCACCATTGTCGTCTAACCCAGAACTTTTCTTACCCCAAAACGTTCCCACGGGATAACCTTCCTTAATAACTTGAGAAAACTGTCCAGACATACCAGATAGTCCATGTAATGAACCACTGTAAATAACATCGGTTTCGTAAACTTGATTAGATAACTTTTCTATGATTTGCTTATTACTAGATAATGCTACGTTTGCATTCCATGTAAAATCTGAACCTTGTATAATATCGGCATTTAAAGACAATTCAAACCCTTTATTACTTAACTCACCCACATTGGCAAGCATAGTACCTACTAAATAAGGTGGTTGTGGTACTTGGTAGGTGTATAGTAAATCGCTCGTTAACTTATTATAAAACTCTAAAGATCCGCTAACTCTATTAAAAAAGCCAAAATCGATACCAATGTTTGCTTGCGCGGTAGATTCCCATTTTAAATCTGGATTTGGGTTTTGAGTTGGGGAATAGGCCAACTTCCAACTATCGGTAGCCGGATCGTAATAACTATCGCTTCCTACACCTAATATTGCCAGAGATTTATATTCTCCAATACCATCTTGATTACCAGTAACCCCATAGCCCGCACGTAATTTTAAAGTTGTTAACCAAGACGAATTGTTTGCAAAGTCTTCATTAGTTATATTCCAAGCTATAGAAGCAGAAGGAAACACACCCCATTTATGGTTGTCACCAAAACGGCTAGATCCATCGCGTCTTACCGTAGCCGTGATCATATATCGACTATCGTACGAGTAATTAACTCTTCCAAAGAAAGAAATTAATTTAGAATTACCTTTATAAGAATAGACATCTCCTAATCTGTAATTTTGCCCTGCGCCTAAATTATTGTATCCAAATAAATCGGTGTCGAAACCAGCGCGCTGTGCACCAAAGCCGTCGTAAGTATTATCTAAATACGAATACCCAGCCATAGCACCAATGTAATGATTACCTACATTTTTATTATAATTTAGATAGGTTTCCAACTGCATGGTGGTATATTCTCCTAAAGTTTTCTGACCATAACCCCGTTCTGGACGTCCTTGAATAACGGCATAAGAGGGTCTGTAGAAACTATTTTTTGTAGAATTATTTTCTAAAGACATATTAACAGTTGCTTTAAAATCGTTGAAGAAATCGAATTCTGTTTTAAAGTAACCCAGTAAACGATCTTTTTTACTATCTGCAATTCTGTTCGTTAATATTTCTACAGGATTTTCATTTAAGGTACCTCCTACCTCGGTAAAATCACCATTAGCATCACGTACAGGAATTGTTGGATTTAAATTGAAAGCACGTTCGAAAATACTATAATCCACAGGATGCCATTTATCTATATTTGCAAATAAGCCTGCATCAAATTTTAACCGGTTATGAAATGCATATTGATGCCCGCTTAAATTAGCACTAAGACGTTCTAGACCAGATTCTTTTATTATTCCTTCTTTATCTAAGTAAGAAATTGAAGCGCGAAGCCCACTACCATCTCCTCCTGAATTAAAACTTAATACATGCGATTGCGACAAAGCTGTTTGTTCCAACTCTTTTTGCCAATTTGTATTTGCTCCATAATCTATGGCATCTTGAACATTGTTATCTCTAACATAGCCACGCCATTGATTTGCGGATAAAATATCTAAGTGACTGGCTGCATTACTTACACCTGTTAAACCCGTATAGGTTACAGATTTACCTTTTTTAATACTTTTAGTTGTAATCATAATAACACCATTTGCTCCACGAGAACCATAAATTGCCGTAGCTGATGCATCTTTTAATACATCCATGGTTTTAATATCAGACGGTTGCACCGTATTGATATCTACTCCAGCAACACCATCTACAACTACTAACGGATTATTACTTGCTGTTAACGAAGTTCCTCCTCTTAGTCTCATTGATGCCCCTACACTAGGGTCGCCAGTATCTTTACTAATAACCAATCCGGATACTTTACCTTGTAATACCTGCTCTGTAGAAGACACGTTACCTTGTAAAAAGTCGTCTGAAGTTACCGAAGAAATAGCACCAGTTAGATCTGATTTTCGCATAGAGCCATATCCTACAGCCACTAACTCTACAGCGTCTAAGGCATAGGTATCGCTTTCTAACATAACGCTTAGTGGTAAACTTGTTGCATTACTTATAACTAACGATTGTGTAACAAATCCGACATAAGAAATATCTAACTGACTTCCATTTTCTACAGTTATACTAAAATGACCATCGAAATCTGTTGTTGTTCCATTTTGAGTTCCAGATTCTATAATCGTGGCACCTATTAAAGGCTCCTGATTACTATCTACAACTGTTCCTTCTATTGTTTTTTTATCCTGTGCATACATCTCTACCGAGACCATAAGCACTAAGCTCAATACACTTAACCATTTTAAAGTTAAAGTATAGGTAGAGCATATATGTTGTTTTTTCATATTCATTCTAATCAAAAATTTAGTGATGATTGAGTAACTTAATTACTCTACGTTTTTTAAAGGCATTACGGTATCGGAAATAAGTCGATCATTATTATCGGTAACCATTACATGTATTTGTGTTAATCCTGTAATACCATATAATTCCGAAACTAAATCTACAAAGCCTTTAATTTCTGAAGTACCGCCAGAAAATTCGCCTGTAATTACTTTAGGTCCTGCAGTTATTTTATACTTAAGCATAGTAACACCGCGCTCATTATTAATTCTACTCATCCCTAAAAAGTCTTTCTGACTGATATTTAAAGGAAAGAATCTAAACTCAGGATCTGGCGGTTGCACATATTCTGCAGCTAATAAAACTTGGTCTCCAGAGTTTGCTACCCAATCTTTGGCAACCATCAAGAAGTTAATTTTTTCCATAATATACCCGTCATAATACCCTTCTTGGGTACCATAATACTCTGAAGGAATTAAATCCATTCTATAGAAACCATTACCTAAATCTTTTAATTTAGTTTTTTCTACAACTTCGGGAACCCATGCTTGATATTCCTGTAATACCTCCCAATCGTTTAAACCACTATGAAAATGAACACTTGATACACCTTCAAATCCATCTACTAGGTTAGCATTAAATAAAATACTTAAACCACTTGTTAAAGTTGGTTTTTCAGGATACGATCTAATCATTTCGTTAGCCGAATAAAAGGAATCGAAAGGCGTGTAAGGCACTTGCGATACACTAGATTGCATACTTCCTGTTTTGTCCTTAAGGCGAAACCAAAACCCAGCACTAGCGGCAATATCGTCTGCACTTACAGAAAAATAGTCTGTTGGTGTTAAAGTGAAACTCCAAACCATGTCCCCTTCATACTTTAATTTTGCAAAATCTGATGAGTTTTCCCAATTTCCAGCATCCGGTTCAGATGGAGACCAAATCCAAATATAAAGGTCTTGGGCCTCTGCAAAACTGGTATTTACCAAATCGAAATACCAGGTGGTTTCCTCATTATAATTATAAATAACAGGATACGACCATATTTTGCCAACATCTCCAGCTTCAACCTGTGCTTTAATCGTATAAGACGACAAGGAAAAAGCTATTAGTAAAACGTATAGTAAAGTCTTTTTCATAAGTTTAGTTGTTAGCTGTTAAGTTAAATGTGTAAGAAACAAAGGCCACACCGTCGGCAACACGTACAAGCTGAACTTGCATTTCGCGATTACTACCAGGGACAGAGATTACTTTTAAATCGTCTGTTTTTTCAACTCTAGATTCATCTTTAAACAAATGAATTAACAAAGGTGTACCATTAGTTTGCTGGAAAAGGTCGCTCAAAGACCAAAATCCGCTTGGCTCGAAAAGTGGAGGAACATCTCCAATAACTTCGTATGTAGTTGGATTCATATTTCCATCTACATTAAAGTTAATTTGAAAAGTGTCGTAATTAAATAAAGTAGATAAGTTTTGCTCGTCTGGTTTTATGGCGTTCGACTTAGCAAATTCATCAACCATCTTTAAATTCATCAAACTCCAACTACCATTTATTTTTTCATAAATTGTAATAGGATTGACATAATTACCATCGTCTGAATCATTACAGCCCCAAAAGCTTAATGCCATACAAACAAGAAGTAACTTTAAAGTAAATTTTCTCATACAGTTTGGTTTATTAATTAGTTATTTGTTTCACTTTATTCTGTGATATTCAAATGTATTTGGTATTTAAAGGGAAAGAAAAATATTATTAAAAAATCAAGATGATTTTTAATAGACACAAAACATAATTAACTTATTTTCAGTATTTTAAACTTAAATAAAGAATAACAAAATCAAGATAAATCATTTAAAAATCAAGAATAAAAACAAGAGTTAAATCATAAAATCATCAATTTTACCTCTATTTTTTTACGAATCACACATTAAAACACAACTTAAATTACACTTTTATGTTTTAAAAGCATATTTTTAAACAATACACTAATTTAATGCCTAATAATATGATTTTAAGCAAAAAAATCACCACAAATAGCCATTCCTTAGATGGTATATTTCTAAAAAATAATTTTGAAATTTTAGAAACTACAATTTAAATTGTTTAGTTTTTTTAAAAGACTTTTCTTTGTAAAGAACCCTTTTTAATCTATGCATTCCCAATTTTATAAACATACTGTATTATATATCTACTTCTGTTTCCTTGCTTTCAGTACAATAACTACTGCTCAAAACATAGATAGTTTAAAACAAGTATATAATAACCTAACAAAAGACACAGACAAGGTTAATATTTTACATAAAATTGGAGATTATTATAATGCTAAAAATTTAGACTCTTCTCTTTTCTTTCATAAAGAAGCCCTAGTATATGCGGAAAAATCAGATAGTGATAGTTTAATTGCAAAAAGCAATTCTAACTTGGCAATCGTGTACCTTATGAAAGGGAAATTGGATATTTCCATGAGTCATGTATTACAATCCTTAAAATTTTATGAAACACAGGATGATGTAAAGGGTATCGTAAAAAGTCTGAATAACATTGCTTTAATCCAT
Source organism: Formosa haliotis (assembly GCF_001685485.1). Classification (NCBI taxonomy): domain Bacteria; kingdom Pseudomonadati; phylum Bacteroidota; class Flavobacteriia; order Flavobacteriales; family Flavobacteriaceae; genus Formosa; species Formosa haliotis. The sequence continues at coordinate 871,670 of NZ_BDEL01000001.1, forward strand.
TTTTACCAATCTAAATTTGAAGATGCTTTATTGAATTATAATAAATCTTTTGAAATGGTTGACAAAAGTGCTGAATTAAGCACTAAACAAAAGGCAAATTACAAAGGACAAATTCTAAATAACATTGGTATTATTTACGATAACCAAGAAAATTTAAATAAAGCCTTAGAATACTACACCAAGGCATCTACCTTTAGTAAAACTGCAGAAGACAGCAAAACGGTAGCTTCCATTAATTCGAATATCGGACTTATTTATTTAAAGATGGATAAATACGATCTCGCCGAAGGCTATTTTAATGAATCTTTAGACTTAAGAATATCGGAAAAAGACAATTTCGGGCAATGTAAATCGTATCAACATTTAGGAAATTTATATAAAGCCAAAGGCGATTTAACGACATCGGAAAAGTATTTAGAGTTAGGTCTTCAAAAATGTAGCGAAGCAAATGCTAGCCGAGCAAGAGCACAAATTTTATCTATTTTAAGCGAAACCAACGCACTACAAAACAATTACCAAAAAGCCTATAATTATCATGTATCCTTCTCTACGCTACAAGATAGTTTATCTAATAGCGAAGTTCACAGAAAAATTACAGAGGCAGAAATGCAATTTAAATTCGATAAAGAAGTCCAAGAGAAGGAAGCCCAAATTCAAAAAAGACAATTCATATATATCATCATTGCCATTGTACTGGTATTAGGCTGTTTAATTTTTATTACACTATATTTTCTCTCTAAAACCAAAGCAAAAAACCAAAAATTACTTACAGAAAAAGTCGATTTAGAAAATAAAGAATTATCTCTTCGCAAATTAAATCTTGAACAAGAGCTAGAAACCAGAAGTAAAGATTTAACTACTAATGTGATGTATTTAATTAAAAAGAACGAACTTATTAGTGAAATTTCTCTACGCTTAATTGCCCTTAAACGCGATATGAAAAAGGAAAACCAAAAAGATATCCAGAAAATTATAATGGATCTTCAAACCGCTAAAGACGATGCCATTTGGGATGAGTTTGAAGTCCGTTTTAATCAAGTGTATAATGAATTTTACGAGCGTTTAAACGAGCGCTTTCCTAACTTAACGAGCAACGAAAAAAAGATTTGTGCCTTCTTAAAATTGAATCTTACCTCTAAAGAAATCTGTACGCTTACCAGACAATCTACTAACAGTTTAAACGTGGCCAGAACACGCCTTAGAAAGAAACTTGGTTTAAATAATACCCAAGTTAATTTAACTACTTTTCTAGAAAATATTTAATATTTTCTTAATGGCACCCTATGTTTTTCGCCAGAAACACAGGTTTTCACACAGGCAATTCCATAAAAACTTTCACTACCTAAAGCACTATTTAACAATAAGTTAACTCGCCCTGTATTACTAATGTAATACAGGTGAGCAAGTATGTACATGCTTTGTAATTGTTATTTTTTCTTCAAACCTCAATTTTATCATTAATTAGTTCACATAACAGTTCAAAAATTTAACTAATAATGCAAAAACAAGATGATAAAAAACCTCCCCGAGACCTAGAGAAAGATGATAAAAAATTAAAGGAAATCATCAAAAAAAGAGAAGACCAAACTTCTGCTCTAAAGAAAATTTTAGACCAATTCAAAAATAACAATAACTAAAAACAATTACGTAAATGGTAAACAATTACAAAAGTAATATTCGAGCAGGCTTATTAGTACTGCTATTATTTTGTACCGCCCTTTCGTTCGGGCAAACACCCCAATCTTATAATAACAAAGGTGAATTACAAGGGGTGGTTAGAATTAAAGTCACAAAACCTGTGGCTACAATATTAAAAACAGCCCCTTTACAAACGCAAAGAGGTATTGTTACAACAGGAATTTCGGCAATAGACGAAGTTTCTAAACAAAGTCAAGCAACACATTTAACACGATTATTCCCAGAAAATCCTAATCCTAGATTAGAAGCTAAATTGCGTAAGCATGGTTTAGATTTATGGTACGAAGTACAAATAAACCCTAACCAAGATGCTGCCGAGGTTGCTAGACAATATCAACATCTAGGCGATGTAACCGTTGCAGAAACAGAACGTTTAAAGGTATTATCAAACTATACAACTATAGAAAAATTAGGGACTATAAATACCTTAAATACAGCGCCATTTAACGATCCTTATTTAAAAGACCAATGGCATTATAATAATACTGGGCAAACCGGATATTCTGGTGCCGATATCAATCTTTTTAAAGCTTGGGAAGCAACAGCAGGAAGCAGTGATATTATTGTATCTGTTCACGATGAAGGGATTGATATTGAACATGAAGACCTTAAAGATAATATTTGGATTAATGAAGCCGAATTAAACGGTACAGACGGTGTAGATGATGATGGAAATGGTTATATCGATGATGTTTACGGTTGGAATTTTGCCAGTAGAAACAATGTCATCGACCCAGACCCACATGGTACGCATGTAGCAGGAACCGTATCAGCCGTTAACAATAATGGTATTGGAGTTAGTGGTGTAGCTGGTGGTACTGGTAATAACGATGGTGTTAAAATTATGTCTCTAAAAATTATTGGAGGAACTAGTAACGCTGCAAACTCTTATATATATGCTGCCAACAATGGAGCCATAATTTCTCAGAACAGTTGGGGATATACAGTTCCTGGTAATACAGAACAAGCCGTAAGAGATGCTATTAATTACTTTATTGCTGAAGCTGGAGATTTCCCAGGTAGCCCAATGAAAGGTGGTATTGTTGTCTTTGCCGCTGGAAACGACGACTACGATGCCGAATGGTATCCAGGATTCTATCCAGAAGTATTAACCGTTAGCGCTTTAGGTCCAGAAGGTATTAAGGCTAGTTATTCTAACTTTGGAACTTGGGTAGATATCGCTGCCCCAGGAGGAAATTCAGGAGTATATGGTTCTGCTAGTGGGGTATTAAGTACCTTACCAGGAGATAAAATAGGATATTTAGATGGTACTTCCATGGCGTGTCCTCACATTTCAGGGATTGCTGCTTTAGCCATAGCTAATGAAACGAAGCAAATTACAGCAGACGAGTTACTAAATAAATTATTGACTGGAACCCGAAACATAGACCATTTAAACCCTGATTATATTGGAAAACTTGGGGAATTATCTGATGCCTTTTTATCCATTCAAAATGATTTAAAAATCGCTCCTGAAACTATTACAGATTTAACTGTAGATGGTGTATCTCAAGAATTTGCTACACTGTCTTGGACTGTACCTAACGATCAAGATGATACAAAGCCTCTTAGTTTTGAGTTGTATTATAGCGAAAATGAAATCACGAATGAAAATTTGGCGAGTGCTACAAAGCTTACAATTAAAAACACTAGCGACCAAGGAGAGAAAATAACGTATACGGTTGAAGATTTATATGGTTTAACTACCTATCATTTTGCGGTACTGGCGTTAGATAGATGGGGTAACAAATCTACTTTATCTAATCCAGTATCTGGAACTACAAATTCAGGTCCACAAATAAATGTAGACGAGAATAGTAAAGCTATTACTATAGATGTAGATGCTGCTACAAACCTACTTACAGGAACTCATGATATTAATATATTAAACGAAGCGGAAGGTATTCTAAAATGGGAATACGAGGCAAGACATAAAACAACTTCTTTATCTTATAACAGAACATCGGCATACCAAGTAAAGGGTAAAACTAAATCTGCCACAGCTGCAAAGGTTGGAATGCAAGAACTTCCAGGAACTAAATCGAAAGCCAATGCTATTCCAGCTCCTATGCAATTCGAGAGAGAAATATTAAAGTATTATTATTATGAGAGCGATATAATTGGAGAAGAAGACTTAGAAGTGCCTAACTCGTCTGCCACTAAATTTATGGTTAACAACGAGAAAGGCTTTAACCTAACCCATGTTCAGGCTTTTCTAAATTTCGATCCAGCTTTAGGTCCTGTGGTCATAGAAATTTATAAGGGAGAACAACTTAATAAAGGAAATTTAATATTTAGCCAAGAGTATACCTATTATGCTCACGAAAGACATTGGGCATATGCGCAATTAAACGAACAATTATTTTTTGAAAATGGTGAAACTTTTTGGGTAGTATTTCATGCTCCTTCAGGCAATTTATATCCTTTAGGTATTGGGCCAATGTTAGATCCTGAATCAAATTCATTCAATTATTGCTTTATGTCTTTTGATGGTGGTTCAACTTGGAGTAAATTATCAGATGCTATTAATAGTGAAGATTTTGTTTGGACTACTGCTGCATTTAGCCAAAATGAATATTTAGGCGAATACCTAACTCTAGACCCAGAATCTGGTCAGGTTTCAGGAAACTCAGATGCTATAACTACGCTTACTGCAGACGGATCAAACTTAATTAATGGTAATTATAAGGCCAATGTTATTCTAAAATCTAACGACGGAAAACAGCCAGAATATAGATTACCTGTAACGCTTAACGTCACTAATCATGAACCTGAATTAAGTGCTGTTAGCCAATTAAATTTTGGCAGTGTGTTTCAAGGAAAAGAAAAAGAGTTAACCTTTACCCTATCTAATGTTGGTTTAGGAAACTTCTCTAATATTACTGTAATGAGTACGAATCCTCAATTCGAATTAGTAGGATATGCACCGTGGCAAATTGCAGCAAAACAATTTGTAGATGTTACCGTAAAATATACACCGGGAGCAAATATAGGTAACGACAATGGTGTTTTAAACATTACCTCGTCTAGCACTTCTAAAAATGCGAAAGTTATTTTATTTGGTGTAAGTACAGAACCAGGAAAAATGGTGGTAACACCAGAAGAACAAACCGTAGATAATATCACTATTGGCGATCCTGTATCTGCTAAAATTACTGTTAAAAACGAAGGTGCTTCTACCCTAAGTTACTTTATTCCAAATTTCGATACAAACGGCATAAGTAACGACTGGGAAGATAGTTATAGTACAGCAGGATATAAAGTTAGAACTAATCATCAAGGCGACACCTCTCCTATAGATTATGAATACGAAGATATTTCTGCTACTGGAGAAAATATTACTCAGTATTTTAAAGATAATGGTAATGTTTATAAAACTGTAGAGTTAGATTTTAATTTCCCATATTACAAACACCAAGATCTTCGTACGTTATATATTGCTCGAGGCGGATTTACAACCTTCGATAATACATATAACCCGATAAATAGTCCAACTATTGGTGGTGCCCCATGGACACCAAAAGGTTATATCTCTGTTCTAGGTACGTATGTAGACCTAACAGATGGTGGTGCTGTTTACTACGAAATGAAACCAGACCGTATAATCGTACAATACGATAACATTAATGATGGTTACTGGGGGAATACTATTAGTGCACAAATGGTGTTATTTAAAAACGGAAACATTCGTTTTTACTATAATGATGTTAACTTCACAGAGGATGTTTTATCTTATTTAAATATCCTAATCGAAGATTACGATCAAACAGAAGGTATTTTATATAATTCTTTTGACAAAACACAACCTATTTATACAGGTATGGCTCTTGGATTCGATTACCCTGGTCCAGACATTATTACAAGCATTACTAATGGTAGTGGCGTATTATTACCTGGAGATTCTGCAGAGTTAAATATAAATTTATCTACAGATATTTTAAGCGAAGGGATTACAAATCGTTATATAAATATTATTTCTAACGATCCTAAATCGCCACAATCAATTGCCTTAGTTAAATTAAATGTAACAGACGGCGGTACTCCTGATGTAGCCATTTCTCATACAGAAATTGATTTCGGATCTGTATTTCAAGGTTTAAAAACTTCAAGACAATTTGTATTAAACAACAAAGGTAATGCAGATGCAACTATTACAGATTTTACACAAAGTACAAATAGTTTTAATATTACTGGCGAGACTTCTGGTACTATTGCTTCAAGCTCTATTTTAACCTTTGATGTAGAATTCCCTACCGATGTACTTGGAGATTTTAACGACATGGTAAGCATTACAACAGACGATGGGTCTACCTTCAATGTTAATATTAAAGGTTCTGTTATAGATCCACCTGCGATTGATGTAGACTTAACTGCAATTTCAGAAACTTTAAATCATGGCGAAAAAGCGTCTCATGAGCTTACAATTACAAATCCTGGAAAGGCAAACTTAGAGGTTGTTGCCTCAGGTAACCAATGGTTATCGTTTGGAGATCAAGCAAAACTGTCTAGTAATTTACCAAACTTAACTTATGCAGTAGACACCTACAATACAGGTGAAAACTACAATTGGTTAGATATTAGAAGTCCAGAAACTCAACTTCCTTTTATAACAGAGGACATTTTCGATCCGAAAGAATATTACAGAACAGTTAATTTAACCCGTCCTATTCAATTTTATGGCGAAGAATATTCAACCATTTTTATTGCAGAGAATGGAGCTATTTATTTCGATATGCCTTCAGATGTTATTTTAAGTGGGGAGACAATTCCTACAGAATATACAGATAAAATCATAGCACCTTACTGGACTTTTGGAAGCTTTAACACCCTTCTATTCGAACCTCATGAAGTTGGTATTTTCTATACATCAGACGAATTTAAAACGGTTATTTCTTGGGAATATATAGTTGATAATTTTGGAGGAATAGGTGCCCCAATGTCGGCTCAAGTTATTTTCTATAATAACGGTTCAATGAAATTCCAATATAAAGTAAACGGAAATTTAGATGTTGCTTCGAGCTACACCCTTATTGGTGTTCAAAATAATGACAAAAATGATGCCGTATTAATTTCTATGAAAAGTAGAATTCCACATGGTAATGGTTTAGCTTATATTTTATCGCCTGCAGAAAAGCAAATTATCGAACCTGGTAAAAGCTTTACTGGCCATATAAATATAGATGCTGGAAGTGTATATGCTGGAACGTATAACGGTAATTTAAAATTAAGAACGAATGTTCCTAATCAAGACACTTTAGATAAGCCTATAAACCTTACTGTAATTGGAGATGCAGAAATTTCACCTTCTGTAGATGCTATCGCATTTGGTAGTATTATGGCTTACACCACAGAAAATGGTCCTAAATCTTACATGCGCAGTTTCGATATTACCAATACAGGTGTTGCAACTTTAGACCTTACTGCTGTTACTATTCAGGACACCCCAGAAGATTATGTCTTAGAAATGTATGTGTATGATGATTGGTTTGGTTCTTGGGTATGGACCAACGTAAACTTTGTATGGAACTGGCCTAGTTTAGCTCCTAGCGAAACTGCTAAATTCCGTGTTACTTACGCTCCTAAAGATGCCGGAGAAGTTTCTAATACTATTAATATAACAAGTAGTTTACATAACTTACAATTACCTTTAACCGCTACAGTAATCTTACCTCCTGTACTTGGTTTAGACACAACAGAAGTATACAGTACTATCGCTACTGCTACCGGTACAGATAGTCAAGTGGCGACATTTAACAATGCTGCAGGTAAAGGCGATTTAATGTTCGAAGTAAGTTTAGATTATTTAAGAGCACCATTAAAAACATCGTCTGTAACTACTCCAGAAACAACAGAATCTTTTGCAAACAATAAACATTTAGCATTACACGCAAAAAATGCTGAAAACAATACAATTGCAACAAACTCTGTTAATGATTTTGAAAATGTGTTATCTCATGACTCTAAAACATACCCAGATACTTTTATGGGCTTTAATGGAGTAACAGATTTTATTAGCGGAACACGTTTTAATGCTGGTCCAAATGGTTTTAGCTTATCTCATGTACAAACTTATCTTAAAGCAGATGAGTTATTAGAAGGTACTATAGATTATGAAATTAGATCTGGTGGTACTACAATAAGTAATGCTACAGTAATAGGTAGTGGTAGTTTTAATTATTCTATAACCGATGGAGTTGATGCTGAAATTATTGGTGCATTAAATGAAACGTTTCATTTTTATCCAAATGAAGACTTTTACATCATTCTAACATATCCATTCGAATTAAAATTCCCTCAAAGTGTTGCATACGATGTGGACTATTCTGCAGGTAGATTTACAACTTTAGATAGCAATAAATGGTACGATTTACAGGAAGGATATCCAGATTACGGTTGGATGGTACGTGCCTTAGAGCAAACACACACTTCTAACGCTTGGGTTGTTTTACAAGATGTTAATAATAACACGATAAACATTGGAGCATCACAAGATATCAACTTAGATTTCTTTGCAGAGTTCGCAAACCCTGGTGTTCAACATGCGCAATTAGTTGTTAAAAGTAACGACCCGTTTAACTCGGTAGCACAAATACCTGTGACTTTAAACGTTAACCAAGCTCCTAGTTTCGAAACCAAGCCTGAGTTAATCATGGTCCTTGAAGGAGAAACTAAAATGTCTAGCTTAATGTTGAAGGATTATGAAAACGACGACATCTCGGTTAGTATTGCAAACGCTCCAGAATGGTTAACATACACGGTAAATGCGAATACCTTAAATCTGGAATTAACTCCAGATTATGGTACTGCAGGTGTTTATGAAGTAGCTGTAACACTTACAGATAGCAATAATGCCGCTGCAACAGAAATGTTAAACATTGAGGTGATGCACTCTAACAGAGCACCAGAAGCACTTGAAGTTGAAGACTTATATTACAAAGACCTTAATGTATTCGACAATCAAAGCTTTAGTCGTTATTTTGTAGATCCTGATGGCGATGCTATGACATACCAAATCACGGTAGAAGATCCGAGTATTGTAACGGCATTCACTTCTGGCGACGAGTTTGTAATTAAAACAATTGCTGAAGGGGTTACAACCTTACATATAATGGCTACAGACGCTTACGGTGCGGTAACAGAAATTGATGTGATGGTTTACGTAGGACAAAATTTAAGTATCGGAGATCAAGATAAAATCGATCTTAACTTATTCCCTAACCCAGCAACAGATGTTTTAAACATCACCTCTAATATAACTTTAGATCAAGTTGAAGTATACAATATTAGCGGTCAAATAATTATTAGCACAGATTTAGATGCAGTTAATAAAACAGATTTAGATGTTTCTAATTTAGAAAGTGGCGTTTACTTTGTAAAAGCCATATCTAAAAACAAGAGCTCTATCTTTAAATTTATTAAGCAATAATTTAATTGTAATCAATTCCCTCATGGCTTCTAGTTAATGAGGGAATTTTAAATTCATTTAAACCAAGTGATACCCCTATTTAATTAGAATTTTTGTTTTGAAAATCCGTTCGGTGAAAATCGAACGGATTTTTTTGTGTTTTAATCTTTAAAAATCACAGTAATTATCATCATAAAAAGCGTCAAAATAACATCCCTAATTAAGCCTCAAAACCACATCAATTTCTATCAAAAAAGTCTACAAAATTAGTCGGGTAATATAGAGTTTCCCTATACAAGGTATAAAGCCTAGTTATTACAAATTTCACAATATATCCTCAAAATACTTTCATATTCCTAAAAATACCCCCTAAAAATGGCATTAAAACGCTCAGATTTTGATAATCCATATAATTTACTAGTTTGTACCTATCATTAATTTAATAATAAAAATAACGTAATGAAATTATTAGTAATTGGAGCCGGAAACATGGGTCTAACCTATGCCGAAGCCATGTCGAAATCTAAGCTTCTTAAAAAAAGAAACATTATGATTTTGGACAACTCCGACGAGAAGCTCGAAAGTTTAGAAAAAATCTCACATTTCGATGTCTTCAAAAATCCAAAAGACTGCGTACCACAGGCAGATTTAATTTTTCTAGCAGTAAAGCCTTATCATGCCGACGAGCTTTTTGCTAAAATGGCACCCTTAGTCACTAAAGGTCAAATTGTAATCTCTTTAATGGCTGGAGTCACAATAAGTCATATTCAAACGGCCTTAGATTTAGCCAAAGTTGTTCGTACTATGCCAAACCTTCCAGCTAAAGTTGGTAAAGGACTTACCTCCTACACCGCTTCAGACGAAGTGACGCGTATAGAACTTTTAACTATAGAAAACCTGTTAAATACCACAGGAAAATCCATTAAAGTAAGTAGCGAAAATTATATCGATGCTTCTACAGGTATTTCTGGATCTGGTCCTGCATACGTTTTTTACTTTATGCAAAGTATGCTAGAAGCCGCTTTACAAATGGGCTTTTCAGAAAAAAATTCTAAAATATTAGTGAGTCAAACCTTTACCGGTGCCATAGACTTGTTTAACCAAGAAGACCTTTCTCCAAATACCTGGATGGAACGTGTTGCGTCTAAAGGAGGTACAACCCGTGCTGCTTTAGATAGTATGGACGATAATAATGTAAATGAATTAATCAAGGAGGCTGCTTTTGCTGCCTTTAATAGAGCTATAGAATTAGGTGCAGACAAATAAAACAAAATACAAACAACGAATCGTCATTAAAGTTGGAACCAACGTAATGACCAATAGAGACAACAGAATTGTAAGACCGGTGCTAGACCGTTTAGTCAAGCAAATTGCAGAACTATACGAGCGTGATATTATTACCGTCCTCGTATCATCTGGTTCTGTAATTGCAGGTATGGAGGTTTTAGGACATTCAGACATTAAAGACAAAGCGTCTAGACGTCAAGTATATTCCGCTATCGGGCAACCCCGAATGATGCGTTTATACTACAACATTTTTCACGATTACGGAATGAAATGTGCGCAGGTGTTACCTACTAAAAACGATTTCGATCCGGGGGAACATCGTCGCAATATGCAAAACTGTTACGAAAATTTATTAGCAGAAGGCGTTATTCCTATTGCAAATGAAGATGATACCGTATCTTTATCGCACGCCATGTTTTCTGATAACGATGAGCTAGCTAGCTTAATCGCCGAGATGATTGACGCCGATAAACTTATCATACTTACAGATATAGATGGGCTGTATGATGGGCATCCAGATGCCGATGATTCCTCATTAGTAGGAGAAGTTGGTATTAACGAAAACGTAAATCACTTTATAAGTGATAGTAATAAAGGTGAAGCTGAAGGCCGAGGTGGTATGTTATCAAAATTAAACTACGCCAAACAAACAGCTGCAAAAAATATTCCTACCATTATCGCTAATGGAAAAAGCGAAAACACCATCATCGATATTATAGATGGTAAAGCCGTAGGAACAAAAGTTGAAATTTAAAAAACAAAGATGAAATTATTAAAAACCGACTTAAAAAATAAAGTACTACAATCCATGATTAATTTAATGGATAATAATAGAGCTTTACTTTTAAGCGCGAACAAGAAAGATTTAGAAGCATTTAAAAAAGACGACCAAGCCATGTACGATCGGTTAATCGTAGATGACAAAAAGATAGACGGTATGATAACCGCGGTTACCGAGGTTATGCAACAAGACGACCCGATTGGAAAAACCATTTCGCATCGTGTGTTAGACGACGGATTGGAAATTACCAATAAAACAGCTCCTTTTGGAACAATCATGATTATTTACGAATCGCGACCAGATGTTACCATAGAAGCAGCGGTATTGGCCTTTAAAGCCAATAATAAAATATTCCTTAAAGGAGGAAAAGAAGCCATACACAGTAATAAAGTGTTGGTAGAGTTTTGGCACAAAGCCTTAACCGAAAACGGATTAGACACCAGCTGGATACAGCTTTTAACCCTAAACCGAGAAGAAACGCAGGCCTTCTTAAAAAATCCTACAGAACCATTAGACCTAATCGTACCACGCGGTGGCGAACGTTTAATACAATTTGTAAAAGAACACGCCCGTTGTGCCGTATTGGTGAGCGGCCGTGGTAACAATTTTCTTTTTATCGATAAAACTGCCGATTGGGATAAAACCCTTAAGGTAATTTTAAACGCTAAAACAGATAAAATTTCGGCTTGTAATGCCTTAGATAAAATTCTTGTCCATAAAGACATTCCAAATTACGAAGCCAAATTAAAAGACCTAGAAACCACTTTAAAAGCTAAAGAGGTTACCATCTTAGTCGATGCTAAAACACAGCAGGTTTTAAGCGATGAAGCCCTTATACCTAACGAAGACGTTTGGTATGAAGAATTTTTATCGTTAAAATGCTGTATCGGTACAGTAGATAGTTTAGATGCCGCTATAGAAACTATTAATACGTTTTCTGGCGGACATTCAGCAACCATAATGACAAATAACAAAGAAAAAGCTATTCAATTTATGGAAAATGTAGACTGTGCAGCCGTGTACCAAAATGCCTCTACCCGTTTCACCGATGGTGGAAAAATGGGCGTTGGTGCCGAACTTGCCATTAGTACAGACAAACTACATCACAGAGGTCCGTTAGGACTTAAAGAATTAGTAACTAATAAATATTATATTTTTGGCGACGGACATGTACGCGTGTAACCCAAAGTAATATTTTCATTATAGAACTCAAAGGCTGCTTTTTTAAGTGGCCTTTTGTTTTTGTAGAAACAAGATGCAAGAGTCAAGATGCAAGAGTCAAGAATCAAGAGTCAAGAGTCAAGAGTCAAGAGTCAAGAGTCAAGATAATTAAGTTCGAATTAGGCAAATAACTAATCGAGAAGCAATTAAAAAAGTAAAGCTTATTCAGGCTAGATCAAACAAACAACTAAGAACTAACGACTAACAACCTAACTCATTTCGATACACTGTAATTCCGTTTCTCTGCATTACAGCACTCAATGACCAGGTGTCAATGTAATAATTAACTAATTTGAAAATGTAGCAATTTGATATTTTGAAAACAGGGTTCTCTCTAACAACTAACAACTAAGAACTAACTCATTTCGATACACTGTAATTCCGCTTCTCTACATTACAGCACTCAATGACCAGGTGTCAATCTAATAATTCACTAATTTAAAAATGTAACAATTTGATATTTTGAAAACGGATTCCTCTAAAGACTAACAACTAAGAACTAAAATCACTTCCCCCATTTCGATACACTATAATTCCGTTTCTCTGCATTACAGCACTCTATGACCAGGTGTCAATATAATAATTTACTAATTTGAAAATGTTGCAATTTGATATTTTGAAAACGCATTCCTCTAAAGACTTACAACTAAGAACTAAGAACTAACGACTAACGACTAACAACCTAACTCATTTCGATACACTGTAATTCCGTTTCTCTCCATTACAGCACTCAATGACCAGGTGTCAATGTTATAATTAACTAATTTAAAAATGTAGCAATTTGATATTTTGAAAACGGAGTTCCTCCAACAACTAACGACTAACAACTAACGACTAACAACTAAAAACCTAACTCACTGCCCTCTAAAGAAAATAACGGCACTTACTGTTTTAACCATAATATTTAAATCCAAGAAAAAACTACGATGCTTAATATAAAACAAATCGTATTGCAACTTCATTAAGCTATCGGCTACCGATTCACCATAGCGAATCTTTACCTGTGCCCACCCCGTAAGCCCAGGTTTAATCATTTGTCGTGCTTCATAAAAGGGAATCACCTCAGCCAATTCCTTTACAAATTTTGGACGTTCGGGTCTCGGACCAATTAAGCTCATATCCCCTTTTAAAATATTGATACACTGCGGAATTTCATCTATTCGTGTCAATCTTAAAAACTTTCCAAAGGCTGTGATACGGGCATCGTTTTTAGTCGCCCAAACGGCACCGTTTGTCTCGGCATCCACCACCATGGTTCTAAATTTTATAATCGAAAATAAGTGTCCGTGAAGGCCAACACGTTCTTGCCTATAAAATAAGGGACCGCGATTCCCGATGGCATTTCCTAGTAATACAAAGGGAAGAATTAAAAGACCTACTACACACCCAATTAATGCCGATGCTTTATCGAATAGCCAGCGCTGTAATAAATACAGTTTGTTTTTATTATTCCTACTAAACGGAAAATATTTATAAAAATCCTTTCCTAAATATTGCACCGGGATTCTATTAGTCATTTCCTCAAAGGCCTGAGTATATTCCCGTATAGGAAAACCACGTTCTAAAAGAAACATGAGTTCTTGGTACAAGGCCGGCGTAATTAATTCGGAATTATAGGTAGCTACCACAACTTCAGAAACCTGATGTTTTGCTATCACCTCATTTAAAGCTTCAGGAGCATAAGCTTTAGCCAATTTAGGCAAAGGGTTTGTTGTTTGAGTTTCACAATTAATAAAACCTACTATATTATAATTAGGATCTACTTCCCGAAACGCTTTTACAATATCATCAATATGGCCGGGTTCTCCAACAAGTAATACATGCTTGTAAAATCTTGGACTGGCAATTAGCTTAATGTAGAACATGCGCCAAACAATGATCCCCCCAAGAATTCCTAGAAAAAAATATAAAATCTGTATACGTTTTACGGGTAGAAAAGGTGTAAATATTGGTGTCATTAAATAAAATCCCACCACTACCATGGACATTACAAACACATTGGGTAGAGTCGATTCTAAGGCACTAGATTTCCGAAGGTCGTAAATTTCAAAAACAGTACCGAATATTGTAATATAAACCACAAGTACAATCACCCACGACCAATTCTCATCTGTAATAGTAAAGTAATCAAAGGAAAAAAAATGACTCAATCCAAACAATACAGCTAGTGCCATTATAAGATCTACCACACGCAAGAGAATCTTCCGTTCAGAAATATTGAAAGAGATAGGGGTTTTATTCATAGACTAATAGCAATTTCGAAGTAAATATATGAATTACAATGATACATTCGAGACATATCCAAATAATCTAGAACTTTTAAGACTTAACATTATCAATAAAAATTATAAGCCATATCCTTAAATTAGGCCGGCTAATAAAACACCATTTTAACATTTACGCAAAACTGACGCAAAAACATCCATTAAATACAAATAACGCCTCTATTTATATTATAAATAGAGACGTTATTAAAGCCTTGAAAGGCTAATCTATTTTTCAATTATTGCGCTTGAAACTTAAAGAAAATCGGTAAGGTATACGACACTTTAACGGGGCGACCTCTTTGCATACCCGGTTTCATTTTTGGCAATTCTTTTATGATACGTTCGGCTTCTTGCTCAAGTAATTTGTCTGGACCTCTAGACCGCACTCCGGTAATATTACCATTTTCATCGATGATAAAAACGATCGATACCCGTCCTTGTAAGCCTAATTCAAGAGCTTTTTCAGGATAATTAAAGTGTGTTTTAATATGGGCATTCATCTTTTCTTGAAAACAAGCTTTTGCTGCGGCATTAGACAAGCCCTCACAGCCGGGAAATAAAGGAATTTGTTCTATAACTGCAAAAGGCACCTCAACAACTTCCTCGACCTCTTCGGTCTTCACATCTTCTATCGCTACCTCTTCTGGCGGGGCTGGAATGGCATCCTCTTGCGATGATTCGGTACTTTCTATCACCGTTTCTTCAATATCTTCAAACGATTCTACCACCTGTATCGTTTCGGATATGGCTACCGGAGGAGGTGGTGGAGGCAATGGAATATCGATTTTAGTAATAGGAATATCTTCGTCTACTTCGGTCTCCATAGTAACCAATTCTATAGGTGCCGTACTCCGATCGTAAGTTCGTAATTCGAGAGCTTTCCAGGTTAAGAGTAACATAATATTTAACCCAATAGCAAAATATATACTGCTATTTCTCCCGATGTCAATTTTTGGGTTCTTTTTAGCTTTCATAACGATATATTTTAATAGTGAACATCCTTTTACCGGCACTATTAAGTTACGTTATTATTGCATTATTTCATATGATTTTTGTCAGGTTTAGACACGTGTTTTTGCGGTATTCACCTAATAATCATGTAACAATGTAATAATTTAGAAATGTATTAATGTAACAATTATCCCCTCGATTCACGACTCACTACTAACGACTAAGGACAACTCACGATTTACGATGCAGAGATTTGAAGATTTGAAGATTTGAAAATGTAACATATTAACTCCAATTCACGATTCACGATTTCCGATTCACAATTCACTAATAACTACCAACTAAAAAAAAGATTGCCGCGCTCCTCACTGTTCCGCTCGCAATGACGTTATCCAAACAACTTCTCCTTCCGATTCACGACTCACCGACAACGATTAACGATTAACGATTCACTAAAAACTAAAGACTAACAACTAAGAACTCCCGATTCACGATACACGTCTCCCGACTCACAATTCACTAATAACTATTAACTAAATACTAACAACTAAGAACCCCCGATTCACGTCTCACGATTCACTAATAACTAAAGATTAAAGACTACCAAAAAATCCTACTCCAATACAGAGATCCATTTTGCTTTTACAACCTCCCAGTCATAAGTTTCAACTTTCGCTCGGGCTTGCTTCGTTAATTTTACGACTAATTCTGGTTGATCTTTTAATCGATTAATGGCTTCAACAAAAGCATCAGCATCATTGGGAGGAACTAAGAGACCGTCTTGTTCATGATCGATTAAAAACGGCATCCCTCCTACATTTGTAGAGATTACTGGCAAACCTAAAGCCATAGCTTCTATCACACTTACTGGCATATTGTCGAAGTTCGTGGTGTTAATAAAAACATTATAATCTTGGGCTAAAGTAGTCCATTTTTGTTTGGTGAGTTTCCCGGTAAATGTAACAAAAAGACCTAGAGTATCTGCATATGCTTTCACTTCAGATATCGATCCATCGGTATCTGGTCCCACCATACACAATTCGGCCTTGTGGCCTGTATCTAAAAGTTTTTTTAATATATCAATCGCTAATTTCGGATTATAAATCGTAGAAAATGAACGTACCCATAATAATTTTATTACGGCTATAGGTTTAGATTGAAACAGATAATTTTCTATTTGCAAACTATTAGGGATATATACCACATTTGTATACCCATGAGTTTTAAATACCGATTCCAAATACCGAGATGGAGACACTAACGCTTTAGCAGGTTGAAATAGCAGCTTACATAATTTAGGATTACGCGTTAAGCGCTGTGGTAAATTTCCACCATGCAAAATAGGGATATATGGCAACCTAATAAAACGACACACCTGACTTACAACTAGAGCATAATAAAAATTCTGCGTACTATAAGTATCTATTAAAGCATAATCCCTTTTAGGTCCATATTTAAATGTACTTAAAACCATATCTAAAATACGGCGTCCTTTATTTAGGTATGCCGACTTGCACAACACGTTAAACCCTTCCCGTTCTAGTGCTACCGACAAGCCTTTCATATATGACACATTGGTCTTAGTACTGCTTAAGTTGTTGCCTAAGTATAGGACGTTTTTTTTCATGTACAATGTTTAATAAGGATAAGCCATAAATAAAACCTGGAGCCGCAATACGCATGGCAGAATGATTTATGGTAGCAAACCAAAAAATTAAAAAAGAATAAAATAAAAGATTTCCTTTATGCTGTGTTCTATAAATAAGAGGTATTGTTATTAATAAAACTAAAATAATGATACCGAAAACACCATGCTCGGAAAATAAACGACTTACCTCATTATGCGATGCTATAACTTGCCCTTCCTCCTCTAACCGTACTTGTTTCATACCATTAGCACCAACGCCTAAAAACGGATGATGTAAAAACCCTTCAAATTCTCTAACAAATAAATCAACGCGGCCAGTAGAGGCATCTTCCTTTTCTCTACCAATGGCATCTTTATTAGTATAACGATTTTCTATTAAACCATCTGTTTGGTTAGCCGCTATTACCCATGTTATCATAACCCCAACGAACAATAGAACCAAAGCTCCTAATATTTGTTGACGTTGTTTAAAACGGGAGCGACCATAAAACACCACTAAAAATCCTATCATCATCATAACCGCTGCTATTACCCCACCCCTACTGAAAGTCACCAGAGCCCTAAATGAAACCAATGCAAGTAATACTAAATTAAATATTTTTAAAAATACCGTTGGCGATTTTAAAAAGAAACGAACGGTAAGAGCAACCATACCTAAGCCTAACAAGGTAGATACCTGATTAGGTCCATAGCCACCAGAAGCCGCAAAGTTAGATCCCGTACCTTGTAATACCTCTTTTATACTCGGGTTATACAGAAACAGGTAAACCATCATAGCAATAATAGGAAAGCTCATACAGGCTAAAACTTGAAGTAATTGCTCCTGACTTAAACGTTTATCGTAACAAAACAAAGCAGAAGCTCCTAAACACACCGGACCACTAAGGACGAAGGCTATAGATTTTCTAAAATTTAAATCGTAACCTAAAGTCATCGATGCGACTAGTACCGAGGGTAATAACAAAATAAGATAAATAAAATAAGGATAACTTTTACCTGATACCCCATTAAAAAACATCCCCATTAGAACTAATAAAATAATATAGTATTTAGAAAACTCATAGAACAAGCCTCCGCCTGTCATTCTAAAAAAAGATTCTGCGGCTGCAATATAGGCACAACCAAACAAGACCCACATCGTCTTAGCTACATTAGGAACAAAAATAATTTTCCCAATAAAAAACAAGGCGGTTATGGTAAAATATAAATTTGAAAACATCGGTATAAAATATACTCCTACACCAATAAACAAATGCATAACCACCAAGGCCACATACAAATCGTTAGTAAATCTATATTTTTTAGTTCTATTGTGTCTCATTTCGTTATAGTGTCCACTGTCTATATACTTGCAATACGTGTTTTAATGCTCCCGCTTTAGAATAACGCTTCTTAACAAAATGATGTAAAGCCACACTAGAATTTAAACGCCATTGTTTATCTTCAATTACTTTAATTAAAGTTACTGCCAAACTGTTTGCATCAGAGGCAGGAACTAATCGCCCTATATTTGTATTCACAATCACCCGATTACAATCACCAACATCAGTAGCTATCACAGGTAATTCTGCAAACCCATATTCTAAAAGCGCCAAAGGTAAACCTTCAGATTTAGATGACAACACCCCAATATCCATATGCTTTAAAATAGCCGATACATCTGGGCAACTCCCATAAAAATAGATCTGTTTTTCTAAGCCCAACCGCCTTACTTCGGTATAAACCTGTTTAGCATAGTCGTCATTAAAATCTTTTCCTACGCAATGTAAGGTCCAATCCGGATGTATTTCAAGCACTTGATTAAAAGCATTCACTAAATTAATATGGTCTTTTTGTGGTCGTAAATTTGCTAAACAGACTATACGTTTACCTGGCTCGCCATACAACTTCGTTTCTAATGCACAGCTTTGTAAAGTCACAAAATTAGCCACTACCTCAACTTGTTTACAGTGTAATTGCCTTTTATCCCATTGCCCCAAAGTTTCATTAACCGCAAAAATGGCATAAAATAATCGAGAACACGCCTTTAACATTTTTTTGGGGCGTTCTTCAACAAATTGACTATTTCCGTAGTGATCATGCCACACGAACTGTACTTTAGGAAAATATAATTTTAAAAGAGTAGCTATAAAAAAAGAAGAGGCATGCGCATGAACAATGGTTATTTGTTCCTGTTTCACATAAGCAACTAATCGCTTTACAGCAGATACATCTAAGGTTTTGGTTCTTTTTAAGAACAAATAACCAACACTAGAATCCAAACTTGCTTTTAATAATCCTTCTGCTCGTGTAGTACATAAATAAGAACCATTTACCTCTGTAACTAGGGCATTTGCCAAGTTCACAGCCATACGTTCCGCGCCTCCGGCTTCTAAGGTGTCTATAAGTTGCAATACTCTCAATGCGAGTTCTATATTTTTGGGCATGAAAGTACTAAAATATTCGGACTTATATGAACGAAACTGAACGACATTTTGTGAAGACACAACCGAAGCAATCCATCGTCATTACAAAGGAGGAACGATTGAAATAATCTGTTGAATCAGAACTCCAATCAAGAGATTGCTTCGGTGCCCTCGCAATGACGGGAAGTACTTGTCATGCAGAGCAGAGAGCAACGTAGCGAAGCATCTATGCCCTACCAATAAAACCACAATACAAGGTATATACAACCGAAGTAAATTATTATACTGAAACTTCTAACCTAGCCCCACCGTCATTACGAAGGAGGCACGACTGAAGTAATCTGTAACATTAGAAATCAGATTTATAAGATTGCTTCGCTAAGCTCGCAATGACGTTCTAACAACTAAAAACTAAGATCTAAGATCTAAGAACCAGGAGTAAAGAGTAAAGACAACACACGAATAATAAAGTATTGGGTATAGAGTATTTAGTATTGAGAATCGTGCTAACAACTAAGAACTACCAACTATTCACGAACCCCACTGTCATTACGAAGGAGGCACGACTGAAGTAATCTTTTAAATTAGAACTCCAATCATGAGATTGCTTCGGTGCCCTCGCAATGACGGGAAGTACTTGTCATTCAGAACGGAGAACAACGATGTGAAGCATCTATGCCCTACCAATAAAACCATAATACAAGGGATACACAACCGAAGTAATCTTTTGAATCAGAACTCCAAACATGAGATTGCATGGGTACCCACAATGACGTACAAAACATGGTAGAGCCTGCTGTTATGATCGTAGGAAAGACAGATTACCCCAGCCCTTGTATCATATTTTGTAAACCTTGTTCTAAAGCGGTTAAGTCACGATTTAAAACCTGTTTCATTTTAGTAGTATCAGGACAGCGCCTGCGCATGTCTCCTTCTTCCAAAGCAGGAAGGTGAATAATTTTAGAATCAGATTGTGCAACCTTAATTATAGTTTGTGCCAGATCTAAAATCGTCATTTCTTTATCGTTACCAATATTTAAAACATCATTTATATAAAGTTCTCCTTCTAAAGTTTTTATACAAGTTTCCACCGTATCATCTATATAACAAAAAGAACGGGTTTGTAAACCGTCTCCATGAATGGTAATCGGTTCCCCTTTTAGTGCGGACTTTAAAAATCGAGGGACTACAAAATCATCACTCTGTTGAGGACCATAGGTATTAAAAAAACGAAAAATAGTATACGATAAATCAAATTCATTTCGATAGGCCTTACAAAAAGCTTCTCCTGCATTCTTAACTATGGCATAAGGTAACCTGGAATTTAAGGGTGTTGTATTTTCATGCTGTGGTACTTCAAACGGTTCTCCATAAACTTCAGAAGAACTGGAGTAGAACACACGCTTAACCCCCGTGTTTTTAGAGAGAGATAAGATGTGTTTAATCCCTTCTAAATCTTCTAGCACTGCTATAGGATGTTCTAACGTACGCTTCACCCCTACTACGGCTGCGAAATGAAACACATAATCAAAATTATAACGCCCAAAAACAGCAACAATATCATTATAATCGTTCACATTGGCTTTAATAAACGTTACATTGGGTAATTGAGGTATATGTGTTTTTACCCCTGTAGATAAATTATCTAGTATAACTATTTTATAATCTGATTTTTTTGCTAAAAGAGATGCTAAACGACTTCCAATATTTCCGGCACCGCCGGTTATTAGTATAATGGGCATATT
Source organism: Formosa haliotis (assembly GCF_001685485.1). NCBI lineage: Bacteria > Pseudomonadati > Bacteroidota > Flavobacteriia > Flavobacteriales > Flavobacteriaceae > Formosa > Formosa haliotis. Next base: position 893,078 of record NZ_BDEL01000001.1, read on the forward strand.
GTGATTAATTAGGAGGTTTTTAAAGAGGGGCTAAGATACATATTATATTAACTTGTCCAACAAACCTCAACTTCATTACGAGAGAGGTACAACCGAAGCAATCCCACGTCATTACGAGGAGGTACGACGAAGTAATCTGTTACATTAGAACTACAATTAAAAAGATTGCTTCACTACGTTCGCAATGACGAATCCTAACGTCACTACAAGAGAAGCACAACCGAAGCAATCCTACGTCATTACAAGGAGGTGCGACGAAGTAATCTGTACTCATTGGAACTACAATTAGAAAGATTGCCGCGCTACGCTCGTAATGACGTATAAAAAATCAGTATATTAAACTATGAAAACTTCATACGTATACTTTATGACGAATAAAAACAACACCGTAATTTATGTTGGTGTAACGTCTAATTTAAAACGACGTGTGTTCCAACATAAGTCAAAGACCTATAAAGGCTTTACAAGCAAATACAATTGTGATAAATTAGTCTATTTTGAAATATTTCAGGACATCAAATTGGCCATAGCCAGAGAAAAACAAATAAAAGCAGGTAATAGAAAGCGGAAAATCAGTTTAATTACGTCTACAAATCCCAATTGGACAGATTTATCCAACGGGTGGATATTTGATGTGTAATCTCACGTCATTACAAGAGAAGCAGAACCGAAACAATCCCACGTCATTACGAGGAGGTACGACGAAGTAATCTGTTACATTAGAACTACAATCAGAAAGATTGCTTCACTACATTCGCAATGACGAATCCCAACGTCATTACAAGAGAAGCACAACCGAAGCAATCCCAACGTCATCGCGAGGAAGGCACGACCGAAGTGATCTGTCACATTGGAAATACAATTAGAAAGATTGCCTCACTACGTTCGCAATGACGAATCCCAACGTCATTACAAGTGAAGCACAACCGAAGTAATCCCTTCGTCATTACGAGGAGGTACGACGAAGTAATCTGTTACATTGGAACTACAATTAAAAAGATTGCTTCACTGCGTTCGCAATGACGAATCCCAACGTCATTACAAGAGAAGCACAACCGAAGCAATCCCACGTCATTACGAGGAGGTGCGATGAAGTAATCTGTTACATTGGAACTAAAATTAGAAAGATTGCTTCACTGCGTTCGCAATGACGAATCCCAACGTCATTACAAGAGAAGCACAACCGAAGCAATCCCACGTCATTACGAGGAGGTGCGATGAAGTAATCTGTTACATTAGAACTACAATCAGAAAGATTGCTTCACTGCGTTCGCAATGACGAATCTAAACGTCTTTGTGAAGGAAGCACCACGTAGCAATCCCACGTCATTACGAGGAAGTACAACGAAGTAATCTGTTACATTAGAACCACAATTAGAAAGATTGCTTCACTACGTTCGTAATGACGAATCTAAACGGCTTTGCGAAGGAAGCACCACGAAGCAATCTCCCCCATTGGAACTACAATTAGAAGATTGCTTCACTGCGTTCGCAATGACGAATCTAAACGGCTTTGTGAGGAGGAGAGACGAAGCAATCCCACGTCATTTCGGGGAGGTGCGACGAAGTAATCTGTTACATTTGAACTACAATTAGAAAGATTGCTTCACTGCGTTCGCAATGACGAATCACATCACACATTACTCTCAAAAGTACCATCTAACACTTTAGCAATATCAGATTCTAGCCGATTAAAAGTATACTGCTGCGACCAGTTTAAAGCCTTTTCTGCCATAACATTTAAATCGTGTTGCTTAAATGTATTTATAAAATGAGATACCGCGGCCTCAAGTTCAGGTTCAACGATAATACCACGTTCGCCATAGCCTACCATCCAAGCGACGCAAGATACAGACGTGGTTACAGGAATACATCCAAAAAACATCCCTTCGGCCACAGCTTTTGGCCAGCCTTCACTTTTAGAGAGTAAAATATTAAAATGAGCCGTTAATAAAGCTTTTTTTACGACCATTTTATCTTGATTTCCATGAACAGTAATCTGCGGTTCTAACCGTTGTGTAGCAATATAAGCTTCCAACTCCCCTCTCAACGGCCCATCGCCAAATAATTCTAAGCGCGCTGGTATATCGCGTTTATTTAGTTCCTCGATAAATTGAATCGTCAATAAAGGTCGTTTTCCGGGCACCAACATCCCTGCAAATACAAACACCAGTTCTTTGGTATAATCTTTAGCTTGGAAAACTACCTTTTCTGCGTCGGTATAGGTTGCCGAAATAAACGGATATATATTTTTAGTTTCTCCCGGCCATTCCCCATACACCAAAACCTTCATGTTTTTAGTTAGAACTGTATTCCTAAGAATAGCCTGTTGCAAACGATAGGTCCAGGGCTGATTGCTGTTAGGGTCCCAATTCCCAGCATATTTAGTTGATTTCTGTTTCGATGGAAATAGAATTTGAGCAAAACAAGCTACTAAACTCACATTCGCAGGACAACGCAAATGGATGTAGTCTGCCTGTCTCATAACATTTACACATTTAAAAAAAACTATAGGTAATACCAATAGGGTTCTTATTATAGCGGCAAACCCCAACAAACTAAAGTTTGGCACAGCAACAAATTTAATATCTTGGTTGTAAGCACAATCTATTGCATCTACTACATTATTTGGTTTTTGAATCCCTACCACAGTAACATCGTTAACGTATCTAGACCATAAGTTCATTTCACGCACATAAGGAGCATATCCATAATAGGTATTATCCTTTTTACTGTGTTGTACTAATGTGAAGATTGCTAATTTCATTTATCAAATAATTTTTATTACTGAATACATGGCTTATTAAACAACAACTGCCACCAACCGTATACTCGACCTATTCCTTCTGTAAGCATAGCCTTTTTATTTCGAGACAAGACACAACCTAGAAATATTAATACGGTTAATAATAAAGCAGTGGAATGCCATTTAAATTTAGATTTCACATGTGGATTAGGATATTTAACTCGCCAAATATACCAACCATTTCTAATCACCATTTGTCCATATTTAAACATATTTGGGCGCCCTTCTTCAGCATGATAATGACTACATGTTGCTGCAGTATTCACAAATAGTGGTCCATGCTTAGCTATTCGCAAACAAAAATCGGCGTCTTCGTACAAGCCATAGCCTTCAAAATAATTAGAAAATGATAAGGCTTTAAAAACAGACATTTTATAAGACGATACTCCCCCCATAAACATTTCTACGTTATAAATCTTCTTAGTTGGCGGTAAAAACCCAATCGAACGCATATGCGAAAATGATGGCAACCACCCAGGAGGTGCATCTGGTTCTAAACCAAATAACCGGCGGACTTTAAACCGCGAAGGTTCCTTTCTACACCAATTATCAAAACAAAAATAGTCACCAGTTGATGTAATTTTTTTATTCTGTTCCCAACGAACTTCATTTGTAATATAGCCCCCTACAGCAAGAGCTACAGGATAGACCGCATAGGTCGCTATTATGTTTTTAAAATAATCGGCATCTAAAACGATATCATCATCCAAAAAACACACGATTTCTGAACGTTTACTTACTTTTTCTATACCAAAGTTACGTTGTCTCGTTAAACCACGTTCTTTGGGTTCAACCAGATAATAGCTTAAATTCTTAAAGTAATTCTCCTCTAGCATAACTCGCGTCTCGTCATTTACAGAGCCATCAACTATGATAATCTCGTCAGGATATAAAGTCTGATTAACCACAGAATTAAGTAAGGTCAATAATGCTTTCGGGCGCATATAAGTGCAAACAATCAATGTAAATGTCATAGATAATTATGATTTAAACACATCGTGTATTTCCTTAAAAAAGGCATTTCTATTCATATAAGTTTGCCATAAAACTCTATTTTTAGATTGTAAGTCTTTAAAATCTGAAGGACTTAATTTGTTATGAAAATCCACAATACTTTGTTCGATCTCAGAAGCCTTAGAACTATTAACATATACCATGTGCTTAGACCAATTTATTTTCCAATCTAACGGCAAACGACAATCAGTATCTATAAACACTGGGATTCTCCCCATAGCCAGTGTTTCATATAAGCGAACAGAAAAATTCCCTACACCACGTAAACAAAAGGTGTAACCCGATTCTTCTATATTTTCAAAGAATTCAAATGTGCTTTTAATTGTATCTGACTTTGTTCTTGCACCACCTCGATATTTATCTCTAAATATAAAATTAGGATTAACAAACAGACTCTTATTAAGTTTTTTTAAAATGGTTGCTCTCTTAATACTAGAGGGATAGAATGATTGATAATCTAAATGTTGTTTTTTCAGAAAATGATTCAAAATATTTACTTTTAAGTAAACCAAAAACTCTTTTATAGCTTTTAGGACACTTAGCTGTGCATGTCCAACAAAACCTAACGTAGGCTTAATTTTTTTTTCAATCGGATAAAACTGGGTTTTCAATGTATACTCATAAGGATCTACTATAAAAGAAGGCATTATAAATGTATTGGCGTTCATTTTAGAATGAAAACCACCTAGTCTAAAATTATAAATTTCTTTTTCTTTAAATGAATATCCAAAATCTCCACCAATGTAAATCCATAATGGAATATTATGTTCTCTAGCAAGATTTAAATACCTAGTCTTAATCCCTGGCTCTAAACTTCGGATGTAGTTATACTCTAAAGGGAGTATAATAATATCTGCCTCTTTAATACAATCTGTAATACAATAAGATTCACTTATTGTATTACTTTTTTTATAATGCAAATCTAATAGCATGGGAAACACATACCGCCGATGATCAGGAATTAAAAATGTTTTTTCTGTATATATATTAAGCATTCTTTATCGCTATTATTTTATCAAATTTAGTGTTTCCAACTATAGAAGCATACTTTGAAAAATTACTATTATACATTGGGGATAATTGTACTAAGAACACAAATTCACAAGTGCTCATAAAATAAAAATCTATAAACGTTTTTAAATCAGATTCTACGCTGTCATTATTATTTAAATCTATATGTTTTGGCTCCCCTTCTAATACTTTATAAGAAGTATTTTCCTTGATATATTTAAGAAAATTTATACTGTCTGAAAACATATAAATATCATAATCTTGAAATGATGCCGTTTTTTTATTTACTTCAACTAACACTTTTTCAATCAGATTCACTTTCTCGGTCGCTTTAAGTTCTAAGTTAGTAGTATCCTTGAAATCGCCTAACAATGTAGTGAATCGTGTATGAAATGCAACAGCATTACGCGTGCTTTTAACCGTTTTAAGTTTTTCTTCCAAGAATTTTGAAGGCTTAAATAATTCAATAAAATTTTCTCTCCACTTTGAATGAATTTCATTTTCAACATCAGTATTTAAGATTTTCCCCAAATAATCTATGTTACTATAGACAATGAATCTATTATGTTTAGAGTTTTTTATAGTAGTATAAGGATCACTATTAAAATCATTCATTAAATATAATACACCTGTTGTAAAAGGGTTATAAAACACTTTATCTTTCATCCAAAATACTTTATTTGGGACTAAAAAATCGGTTAAATTAAAAGGAGAGTTAAAATGAATAAAAAAGTTATAATCTAATCTCTTTGCTATCTCGTAGAAAGAAATTATACCTTTAAATCTGTCGACCAATCCGCCATGAGAGAAAATACCATCAAAACATATAATAATTTCACCTTTGGATTCTTTTTTAAAGGATACTCTATTTAAATAGTAAATCCATATTAAAAACCATTTATAATAAAATTTAATTTTTTTAGTTAGCATCAATTATTGTTCTATAAAACTCAATATTTTTTAAAACTTGTTTCTCAATATCAAAGTCACGCTCTACCTTTAAACGCGCTTGTTTTCCTAATGTAATACATAATTCAGGATTATTAAACAGTTTTAAAATGCGATATGAATATAAACTAATCTCTTTTGGATGAACCAAATAACCATTAACACCATCATCTATTAATTCCTGGCCCCAACCTATGGATGTGTTTACAACTGGTTTTTGTAATGCCATAGCCTCGACAGTAACCATCCCGAAAGTCTCTGCAAACGACGGGAACACACATACATGTGCTTGTTTTATATGAACCTGCACCTTTTCGTAAGGGATCTTCCCCAAATAGGTTACACCCTTTTTGGCTTGTTCAGTCAATAAATTAAAAAACATACTATATGTGGAAGCCTTTTGTGTTATAATATCCGGCGCATCACTCCCTATTAATATTAATTTTGAATTTGGTTCTTCTTCTAAAACCGTATTAAAAATTTGAGCTAATTCTAAGACCCCTTTTTTCTAATAATAGTCCCTACGTACACTATCGTTTTATGCTGAAAGTCTAAAGGCGAACTATTTTTAAATGTAATTAAGTCTAGACCATTATGTATGGTACTGATTTTATTTCTATCTAAATTAAAAAGCCTTTGAGTTTGCATACCTGCAAACGATGATGGTGCAATATATGCTTTAGCGCTCCTTAGCCCTAAACGTTCAAACCACTTATTTTTTAATCGTTGTTGTCTACCTTCTAGCTTACAAAAATAGGCATCACTACCATGTAACCGAATAACAAGAGGCACTTTAAACCTCATAAAAGCCGTAATACCAGTCCAATCTGGTGCTTCTAATATATCTATGCTTTCTTTCTCAACTATATCGTTTATATAGGAATTAATATACTTTCTATGCAAAAACCACCCCAACATGGGATAAGATTGATTTTTTATTAAATGAATAGATACCCCGAAATCGTCCAGTTCTTTAGATAACTTTTGACCATATACAAATACGATAACCTTTAATCCTTTCTTTACCAATGCTTGCGCTAGAATCTGAGTACTAGTCCCTATACCAGCTGCATGATTCACCAAGGCATGGGGATATTCGGGTGTAACAAATCCAACAGTCATAATTAGACCTTTTTTAGTTTATTAATTTCTCCTAAAATCCGTTGGGATGCCTTGTTACTAGGCTGCTCATTAATCTTTGCAAACCAATCTTCTGCATGTTTAATCTCAATAGCTTCATGATTTAACATGGCTAACAAATCTTCTTGTATTTCATTTGGATGATTTAACCAAGTTACGGCCTGCTTAGTGGGCATCGATCTAAAATGCACATAATCATACACGTGTACACCAGGTTTAATGTTGTTTTGCTCATCGTAATGATAATACATATAAGCACAAGCCTTATTATGTGCTACATAATCAAACACCATAGAAGACCCTAAATTGATAACCCCAACGGTATGTTCGGCTAGATTAGCTAATAATACTGAATCCTCCTGTGTTGGTAATTTGGTATTCCACCCCTTTCCAATAGCGTCCCATAAGGGTGCAATGGGGATAATAATATTTTTAAATTTCTCTAACACCGCATCAAAACGACCTGAAAAATCGACTGGACAGCGTCTAAATATGATTCCCAATTGATGGCCTTGACTATTTAAATTCTTAATAGCCTTGGCAACATCTCTTAAATACATAGGATCTTGAGGGGACGTTGTTACATCGTCTCCACTAAAACAAAAATAAGTCGTGTCGCTATCTAAATGATACTGCTTATAAAATGCCGCTTTAGACACTAGAATGTCCTTATTATAATGCGGTTCAAATTGTGGGGTCCCAGTAACCTCAATCTGTTTGGCTTTTACAAATGGGTAATATTTTAGCAACTCGGTTTTCATATGTTCGCTCCATACATGGTAATAATCCGTTTCCACATCTAGCATGGACTTGGGTAAATTATCCCAAGAAAAGACAAAGCCAACCGTAGCGACCCTTAACGCTTTGGCAGCTTCTATGGGCGCTATAGATAATATAGAACGTTGACTTGCGCTATACACCACATCTGGAGCTACTTGTTTTATAATTGCAATACATTCCTCATAATACTTTGTTTTAGATTCTAACTGACGTATACGTTTGCGAAGGCTTAAAATACCGTGCTCTGAGTTACAGAATCCAATTAATACTTTGGTTAAACTATGTTTTATAAAGCTTTTAATCCCTGAATATTTTAAAGGAAACCAATATTTATGATATACCGTATCCTCATCCCTACGTATAAATTGGTTTAATTCTACGCGCTTCTTGGCGTTCTTAAAACTATCGGTTAATGGATGCTGTTTAACCCCTTTGGGAACCACCTCGCGCAACCCGAGTTCCGATAAGGGTAAAGGCGTTAGATTAAGAAATACGATGTCCATATCCATAGCTTGTGCCTGTTTATAAAACGATGTAAAAACAAAGTTCCTTAAACTTACACCATCAGGAATGATAAAGAGTATTTTTTTTGACTGCCTCACAGGTCTCTAAATTGCTTTTGATGATTTAATTGCCATAATGTATTATGCTCTAAAGTTTTTAAAAACAGTACAGCACTTTGTCCAGTCCCAAAATTAGGCGTATTATTTTTAAAAGGTTTTATTTCAATATCTTTTAGGGATGCCTTAATCGTTTCGGTATCATAGTCTACATTAATAATATCGGAATGGGACACACGATTATTTTGACGTGAACCAATATTGATTACCGGAATACCATAATAAGGCGCTTCTCTAACCCCTGCACTACTATTTCCTATAATAAATTGAGCATGTTTTAAGAAGGTTAGAAAATACTCAAATCGTAAAGACGGGAAAATTCTAAACCTTGGATCGCCATGTAGTCGTTCATAAGCCTTTAAAATGGCCTTACTACCCAAATCATTATTAGGAAAAATCACTATATAGTTATGAGTATCTTTTAATAAAGCATCGACAAAGGCATTGGCATAGCGTTCCATATCTTCAAACTCTGTGGTTACAGGATGAAACATTACAATACCGTAATCATTAAAAGGAATTTCATAATAAGTTTTTACCGTTTCTAAATCCGGTAAGTGTTTAGAAAACATAATATCGACATCCGGGGATCCGATTTCAAAAATTGCTATTTCTAGTTCGCCCATTTGTATCAAGCGGCGTTTGGCTTCTGCATTTGCCACAAAATGAATATGACTCATTTTACTTGTAGCATGGCGTATTAACTCATCGATTGTTCCCGACACTTCACCTCCTTCAATATGAGCCACCAAAATATTATTTAAACTCCCCACGATTGCCCCAGCTAAGGCTTCTACCCTATCGCCATGAATAACTATTAAATCTGGCTGACAGGTTTTAACGTATGCCGATAAACCTGTTATGGTTTTAGCCAAGGTTAAATCCATAGTCGTTTCGTCTGTATGATTCTCAAAGGTATGGACGTTAGAAAATCCGCAACGCTCAATTTCTAGCAAGGTGTATCCATAGGTATGCTGTAAATGCATGCCTGTAACAAATACGTATGGCGTAAATGCTTTAGCCTGTTCAACAATTTGAATAAGGGATTTTATTTTTCCGAAATCGGCGCGTGTGCCTGTTAGAAACAGGATGTTTTTCATATTGGGGTTGACTCTAGGTTAATAGCTTGTGGTTTATAATCGGGGTCAAGATACTAATTTTAATGTATTTTTCTAGGGCTAAATACGTTTACATCCTTGTTTTTTATCTAAAAAATATAAGTCAAAATTTTTAGCATTTTTGGGGTATTACACACCCCTAGCCCCTCTCAAGAGGGGAATACTCGGGCAGGCTTACTCTTGTGGTTTTTTTTAAGTTTTTTAAGTTACCTTATATTTCAATCTTTACACTGAATACTATAAAGACTACAATGCAACTCCCCTCTTGAGAGGGGTCGGGGGTGTGTGAAAACGGATGTTACAACCCAACTCTATTTTCATTTTCATAATCCTCTATATAATCTAAAATAGCCCGTAAAACAGATTCCATTTGTGTTTTCACTTCATGGTCAGTAAAGCGCAACACCTGTATACCCAATTGATTTAAGCGTCGTTCTTTAATAGCATCTTTCCGTTGTGTCTCGGGAAATTCATGCGTATACCCATCTACTTCTATCCCCAACATCAATTCATAGCAAAAAAAGTCGACTATAAACCGATCTATAGGCTTTTGCCTATGAAAATCGTAGCCATGCATTTGTTTACCTTTAAGTTTTAACCATAAATAAATTTCTGCTTTGGTAGAATTATTCCGCAATTCTCTAGCATAGGCTTTTAACTTTGGGTCGTAAGGCATTAGTTTTCGCTTTTTCATAGCGCATTTAGATTTACACATAAATTTACTATTTTATTAGGACATGCTTGGTATGGCTTACTCTTACCCATAACACACCCCTAACCCCTCTCTAGAGGGGAATACTCGGGCGGGCTTACTCTTGTGGTTTTTTTTTAAGTTTTTTAAGTACCTTATATTTCAATCTTTACACTGAATACTATAAAGACTACAATGCAACTCCCCTCTTGAGAGGGGTCGGGGGTGTGTGAAAACGGATGTTACAACCCAACTAGATATTTTCATTTTCATAAACCTCTATATAATCTACAATAGCCCGTACAACAGATTCCATTTGTGTTTTCACTTCATGGTCAGTAAAGCGCAACACCTGTATACCCAATTGATTTAAGCGTCGTTCTTTAATAGCAACTTTCCGTTGTGTTTCGGGAAATTCATGCGTATACCCATCTACTTCTATACCCAACATTAATTCATAACAAAAAAAGTCGACTATAAAGCGATCAATAGGCTTTTGCCTATGAAAATCGTAGCCATGCATTTGTTTGCCTTTAAGTTTTAACCATAAATAAATTTCTGCTTTAGTGGAGTTATTCCGCAAATCTCTAGCATAGGCTTTTAACTTTGGGTCGTAAGGTATTAGTTTTCGCTTTTTCATAGCGCATTTAGATTTATACCTAAATTTACTATTTTATTAGGACATACTTGGTATTGCTAACTCTTACCGATACACACACCCCTAACCCCTCTCTAGAGGGGAATGTTTAGATTATGGTGTGGTTTGTATAAATGTATTTGATCTCGCTTAACTTACTTACTCTTGCACAGGACACACCCCTGGCCCCTCTCAAGAGGGGAAAACTCGGGCGGGCTTACTCTTGTGGTTTTTTACAAAGTTTTTTAAGTTACCTTATATTTCAATCTTTACACTGAATACTATAAAGACTACAATGCAACTCCCCTCTCTAGAGGGGAATGTTTAAGTTATGGTGTTGTTTGTATGAATGTATTTGATCTCGCTTAACTTACTTACTCTTGTACAGGACACACCCCTAACCCCTCTCTAGAGGGGAATACTCGGGCGGGCTTACTCTTGTGGTTTTTTATTAAGTTTTTTAAGTTACCTTATATTTCAATCTTTACACTGAATACTATAAAGACTACAATACAACTCCCCTCTCGAGAGTGGCCGGGGGTGTGTTATTTTATATCTTCCAACTTCAATTGCACATCATTCTCTAAATCCCGCGTAGATACTTTCCCTAACACATCATTAAAATGTTCCGCTAGAATTTCGCCCGTCCCTGGACGTTTTACCCAAATATTGTCTTTAGTAAACACCTCGCCTTTTTTAATAGGCGCAATAGTACAAACGGTAGCAAAAGCAAAATCTATAGTTACCTGTTCTTCTTTTGCTGGTGCCTTTGTGCCACCTCTCATTTGTGCCATTTCTGCACTGTTTACTATAAGCTCTTTACACGCCTGCTCGTCCATACTACATACTATATCCGGGCCTGTGCGTTGCATATGATCTGTAAAATGACGTTCTAAAATACTAGCCCCCAAAGCTACAGCACCTAAACAGGCATTATTATTTAGGGTATGATCGCTTAACCCAAAGACTTTATCAGGAAATGCGGCATGTAATTCTTGCATGGCACCAAAGCGCACCAAATGGATAGGCGTCGGATATAAATTCGTGGTATGCAATAAAGCAACGGGCACATCATATTTATCAAAAATAGCGACTGCCTTATTCACACTCTCTATCGTATTCATACCTGTACTTAAAATTACAGGCTTACCAAATTGTGCAATATGCTCTAGTAACGGATAATTATTACATTCGCCAGACCCTATTTTATAAGCAGGCACGTTAAAGCCTTGTAATCGGTCTGCTGCAGCTCTTGAAAACGGGGTAGAAATAAAAATCATACCCTTACTTTCAACATACGTTTTTAGAGCCAGTTCATCGGTTTCATTTAACGCACAACGTGCCATAATATCATATATCGATATATTGGCATTTCCGGGAATCACTTGCTTAGCTGCTGCGCTCATTTCATCAGCAACTATATGCGTTTGATGTTTTACCACCTCTACCCCTGCTCGTGCAGCCGCATCAACCATGGCTTTAGCCACTGCTAAAGACCCTTCATGGTTAATACCGATTTCGGCAATCACTAATGGCGGATAATCTTGACCAATTTTACGGCCTGAAAGCTCTATATATGGACTCATTTCTTGTAATATTTACTCTGAGCGGTAAACTTAAGAAATAGTAAGGAAGGATGAAAGCCGTTTTCTGTAATTGTTGGCAGCCAAGTCCTACATATTATTTGTTAATGAAATGACACAACAAAAATAGATTATTATGAACCTCATCATAGTTAAACACCTTAACTCTCAGGTTATAATTTTTCGTTGAGACTTGGAGTTGAATTTCCTATATGAAGAGGTATGTAGTCCAAAAGAATCCTCACTAGAGTGAGATACCGAATTCCCTCTTCATTTTTATCTATAGAAGATTAAAAGATGACAGGCATATATACTAAACGACCAATTATTATGGTTTATAAAGTTGCATTTATATTATCGCATGCGCTTAATGCAACTGTCTCCCATTTTATCATGTAACATTAAAGAAAGCCACATTTTTATGTTTTATAATTACGATGCTTTTCGATTTTGCTTATCATTTATATTCCTAGATACATACTGAGTACCATTAATTTCAGCCCTCACTTCCTCTACATCTAGATGCATATATTTACAAAATTCGGTAATGGTTAATGGATGTTCCTTTTTTTTACCTAAAACTTTTTTAATTGTACGAACAACTTTACGTGCATAGCTCGGGCTTTTACCTAAAATAATGCAAACTTCTTTAGGGTCTATACTTATTTTTTTCATGCGCTAATATAATTTTACGATTTAGGGTTACTCTAACTGATTTTGAATTTAGGAGGTTCATAATACTTGATTTTGATTAATAGTTGATTTCATTTTAGTAAAGATACGCCAAAAGCAACAAGCTACATTAAAAACTTATAAACATTTTATTGTTAATAATGAAATAATTTTAGCCAATTAACAGTTAAATTCGTTAAAATACAGATTTTATCTGTTTAATATTTCTGTTCACATACTTATATTTACTTATATTCTTAATCCAAAATAATATTATTTGCAATACTCTATCTATATACTAACTATACACCATATATACACCATCTATACACTATCTATATACTAGTAATGCAACTGCTAAACATTACTTATAACCTACACGATATCTTTATTACCTAAACTTTTTTTATTCTGTTTAGAAATATATTATACAGCACTGTAGCATTCCCTTCCATCTACAAGCATATTAAACATCTAAATAAGAAAGGTTATGCTAGTAAACCTCTTAGAAAATGCAAAAGTCTAATTCTAAATTCTCTAATACGTTTTCCCAGATTCCGATAAAAACTAACACAAACGGTACAAATGACACCAATACCATTAATGGGAGATTTGAAATAATTTTACTTAAACGATATAAAGTTGATTACTCAGCGATAACTTCCTATTCTTATAAAATCATCATTAAACACATCAAATGATACCAAATAACTAGTTCGGAACCAACTACTTGCATATACAATTTATTACCTCTATGTTTGTCTTGTTAACATTTAAAAGTGGTTTAGATTATATATGTTAAACAGGAGCTCATGTTTAATCTCGCGAGATAATTTATACCCTTTTTAGAATTCAATTTTAATAACATTGTCGTACAGACATTTAAAAACAAAAACAAAAATGGCAAAACTTAAAAGCCTTATAAAAATTGAAGGCACTCTAGAAGAGTTAACCTTTTATAAAACGCAAGATGGTTATATGGTACGCACTAAAGGCGGTGTAAGCAAAAACCGTATAAAAAATGATCCTGCCTTTGCTCGGACCCGAGAAAATGGCACCGAATTTGGTTTAACTGCAAAAAGCGGCAAATATTTAAGACGTGCGATTACCTCTTTATTGGCCGATGCGAAAGACAACCGAATGAGTTCTCGTTTAACCCAGGTGTTTAGCCAAGTGAAGAATGAAGATTTAATTTCTGTTCGTGGCCAACGGAATGTTCCTGTGGGCTTAGAAACTGAGACAGGTAAAGCCTTACTTAAGGGGTTTGATTTTAACAAATTCGCTACTTTAGATAGTGTATTACAAGCCGAGTACAATTTAAATTCTACCACTGGTGAGGTAATTATAACAGATATTGTGCTCAATCAGCAATTAGGTGTTCCTGAAGGTGCTACTCACGTGAGTTTTAGTTGTGCTTTTTTAAATTTGGATTTAAACACCAATGTAAAAGATTTACAACTTAGTCCTGTAGAAAACTTCCCTATTAATGGGACAGCAACTACTGTGACCTTAACCCCTAGCACCGCTGCTATAGGTAGTGGCTTTAGTTTTTACTTTTTGAAAGTCTCTTTTTACCAAGAGGTTAATAATATACAATACCCAATAAACAATGGAGCATATAATGCTTTACAATTGATAGAAATATTGTAATTATTTATTTTTTAAAAAGTCATATAGGGGATGCGGCGCATCCCCTATATAATTTAAAATTAGAGTTTAAATTCCAAACATTCATTCACCTTTTAAATCACATACACAAAGACCGACGATTAATTAAATACACTTGTTTACTATTTATTCTTAAAAAAGCCATATTTAAAAATTAACTGGCATAAACTTAACTTTATAGCAACTTTAAAGTGAAAAATTAACAATATTAGTCATGTATCCTATATATTAGTATTAAACCAAATGAATCATTTAACTACGATTACTCTATTCTATATTTATTAAACAAAAATTCAGCGTAATCAAAATCATCTTGCGTATCAATGTCTATATGAGCTAAGGGGTGCTCTACAATGAAAGGCAAGGCATCTGGAGTCATGACGTGTCCAGCTTTAATAGCCTCAACATCTGTAATATATAACAAGCCATTTTCATAATACAAGGGTTCTAAATCTTGACTACGCTGCCCAAAGACATAATTAAATGGTACAAATTTATTATTGACAATTCGACCAAGTTTATCATGATTACGACTTACAGAGAATATACTCGAACAATTTTTAGCTTTAAATTGTGAATACATATCTTTAAATAATGATTTAGGACGTAATGGATTAGTGGGTTGTAATAATACTACAGTATGTATAGTATCATCACCTAACTTACTTAAAACATGCTGCAAAGCACTAATAGTAGGTTCTAAATCTCCCGACAACGCTTTTGGGCGATCTATTACCTTTGCTCCAAATTCTAAAGTAATTTGTTTTATCGTTTCATCATCGGTACTCACAAACACCCCATCTATTTCTGTCTGTTTTAAGGCATATTTTATACTGTGTACCACTAAAGGCAAGCCAGCTAATGGTAACATGTTTTTATACGGCAAACGTTTGGATCCGCCTCGTGCTGGGATAATGGCTATGGTTTTAATCATGAATTTCTTCTTTTACACGACCTTTATTTATAAAGCACTTAAACACCTTTTGAAATACACGTCTTTTAAAATCGAAAAACAAATTTGGAGTTGTAACCTTAAACTTTATTCGTTTTATTTTTGATTCATATTCTACATTCTTATTTTCTAATACATTAGTTTCCTGAATTAATTGCATCCATGGTTCGACAGTATTCCCCATATGAAATGCATAATTATTATATGTTGACAATCTCATACCTCCAGAATAATCAATTGGCAAATCACAATAATTTAACTCTGAATCATTTCCAACCAAGATAAAAGATGGTTCTTTCGGCACGACATTCATAATAATTTCCCGATTCAGTGTCATTACTTGATGCATACTTCCTAAAACCGATTTTATATTATTAGATTCTATTACAGGCCAAAGTAAATTTTTATCAGTTTCCTTTTCCCAACCAACACTTTCCAAAAAACGATTATAACTATCAAAATTTTCTGGTATTGCCTGTGGACTATATTTTACTTTATTTAGAATTATCCGTTTCAAGGTCGAAGAGGCTCCATAATATAATGAGTTTCTAACGGGTATAGGTGAAACTGAACCAACTTGATTCATCCCATAAAAAATAGTTTCTACTGCTTCCTGCCAACCAGTTTTATATAAAATATCAACATCAGACAACGTTATTAGTGGCTCTCTACTTCCTCTTGCTGCGCCAATAAGAGCATCCATTTTACCAATATTTTGTTTATGATGTATAACACTATCTACATCATCCTTTTTTAATTGGTCATTTATATAATTTACTACAGTCTCGCAACAACCATTATTTACAATAGTTATAGCACATTTATTGTTTTTTGTAGTTGTAACAGAGGCTAAACATAATTTAAAAACCTCAAATACTTCCTTATAATACCCTTCCAAAGATGGTATATATACCACAATAATTACTCGATGCTGATAATTTAACCTTATTTTCCCTTCTTGTTTCTCGGGATTCATTCCAATTCTCATAAACCTAATTTATACTCAACATTCTGTTAATTAAAATCCCTTTCTTCATATTAATAAATTATATTATTGTTTCAATAATTTTTCTGATAACTTATAAGCTTTTATAGTTCTACCCAAACCTCTAATATCTGCTTTAAAAACCATTCTTTTCATAGCCAATAATTTTGCGAATAAATATTCCTTTTTTAATACTGCATTATCAAAGTGTTTTCTTAAAAAATAATAATATAACATATCTTTTTCTAACGCAACATCTAACTCTTTTTTCTTAGTCCTTTGTCCTCCAGAGTCAATCTGTAAATGTTCAACTAAAATATCGGGTTGAAAATAAATGTTTGCCCCAGCTTGTAATAGCCGCATACCGTAATCCCAATCGTCCCCCCAAATAGTGTAGGTCTCATCAAAATAAAACCCAGCATCTTTAAACGTTTGAGATTTTACAATATTTAAACCTGAGCACACCTGTAATCTAAAACGTCCTTTTGAAAAATCACATGGTTTTGATATTGTATCTAAAATGGTATTATATTTAAATTTTGTAAGTTCCATATCTTCAAATTGAATACCTGGAATTAATACATCAATAATATTAGGTGTTAAATGTTCTATAATCTTCTTAAAAGCTAATTCTGGTATTCTCAAATCGTCATCTAAAAAAAACAACCATTCCTCATTATTATAATATTCTAAAGCTAAATTTCGTGAATGATTAACACTTTTTGTCTTATCTCCTTTTACAACTTGATAGGAGTAATTTAAAGGTAATTCCTTTAAAGCGTCTTCAACACATGGTTCTGTTTGATCTACAATAACTACTTGCGATATATAAGAACTGAATGCATTTAAATCTATTAATAAGTTTTTTAAACACTCTAAACGTTCTCTTGTAGGTATAACTAGAAAAAAATTATTCATAAAATAACACTTATTTAGGTATTTTTAATGAAAAAAACATAATAACAACCTCACAATTAAAACAATTAGAGTATATTTTAAAAATGCAACTATTATTAGTCAATAATAAAATTTAAAAAATTTTATTATTTTAAAAGTTCAATATATTTATTTTTAATATTTTCTTGATTATACTGCCTATAATAACTTCTAATATTGGTAGATAAATCAACAATTTCCTTTTCTGACATTAATTTAACTTTCTTAATTAAATCACTTAAATCATCAACATCATTACTAAACCATAAATTATAATCTAATAATCTTTCTGACATAGCTCCTGTTCTAGCTGATAAAATTATTAATCCAGCAGCCATTGCATCAATAGCTGTTAAGGGCCCTGTTTCTAAATCAAAATGCGAAACTATAAAACAATCTGCCTGATCATAATACTTTACCAATTCATTGTTTGGCACAAAACCTATAAATTTAATATTCTTATTTTCCTTAGCAATTTCCTTTAATCTTATTAAATCTTCTCCTTCTCCTACAACCAATAAAATATCATTTATACTTGAAGATTGTATAAATGCTTTAATAACTACATCTAAGTTTTTTTCTTTTACTAATCTAGAAACAGTTAAAAAAACCTTTGTCTTATCCTTATTTTGTATATTCAATAACGCTTGTTGATTATAAGAACATTGGTCAATAATAACAAATTTGGAATTATTTAAAACATCTAAATTTTTTGTATTATTGTAGGAGTGACAAACAAACATATCTACTTTTTCTAACCATTCTTTATTCCCTAAAACCTCTCGATTACTTATTAAATTAGATGGTCTAAAAATAATTTGACATTCGTTTTTTGAGGCTTCTAAAATTATGTCTTTAATATTTTTGGTAGAAAAGTTGGCGCATAAAAAAACACAATCAGACTCTATTATATGACTTTTAATAATTGAAACTAATTTACTTTCATATCCTACTTTTTTTGAAATGGAATTAGATATTTTAAAATGATTCTCTACTTTATTTTTGATTTTAAACTGCTTAAAATTGCTAATACTTTAAAAAATAAATTTGAATTATATAAATGTTTTTTAAGATTAATAATTTGTTTATCTGACACAAAATTAAATATCTGAGAATTATGTGTCATATTTCCAGTACTAAGAATCTTCACACTAGCTACACTTGATAACGTTTTAGCTATAAATCCTGTTTCTAATTCACGTCCTCCAATATCACCAATTGGTCCTATAATTAATACTTTTTTCAAACCAACTTTCGTTTTAATTTATTAAAAAATGAATTATATTTAATTTGTTCTTCAAAAAATTGTCTATAATTATTAATAAGGGAAGGATTATACTTTTTTATCTCTAAATACAAATAATCCTTTGCATTTTTTACATAACAGACGTTTTTACAGCCTTCTTGGTTTAATATATGTTCCTCAATCAACTCCCAGCTTTTTATAGCACTTTTTACCTTTAAATCTGTATTTATTACACTCAATTTGAAAGTATCTAATTCTCTGTAATATACTTCTGCTATTGGTGAAAAAATTACTTTTTCGGTATGTAAAAGTACTCTTGTAAAAAATTCTCCATCATCATTATTTGTTAAGGATTCATCCCAAAATCCCGAACTTTGCAATATGAACTTATTTATAAGGTAAACATGTGGTGGAAAAAATTCCTTATTTACTCCGAATGATTCCAAAAGAAGGTAGCCCGAATTAAAGTCTTTATAAGAATTATATTCTACTTTTAATTGTTTCCTTATAGCTTCTAGATGATCGAACCTACCCCACTTACACGTGGCAATAGCTTTATTTCCTTGATTAACGAGCAGGTTAATTTGACTTTCAATTTTGAAATCACTTAATATATCATCAGAATCTAGAAATTGTAGATAATCTCCTTTACTTAATTTAATCCCATTATTCCTACATCCGCTTGCACCTTTTAAATAATTATTCGTACGCTTATAATAATTAAACCTTTTATCTCTATTAATATATTCTTGTAATACCTTTTCGGTCTTATCCGTACTCCCATCATCTACAACAATACATTCCCAATTCTGGTAGGTTTGTGCTAAAACAGAATCCAAGGTTTCACCAATTAGGTGTTCCCTATTAAATGTGGGGATAATTATAGATACTAATGGTTTCATAATTCATATTGTTTCCAACGTTGCTCAATTTTATAACTACCTCTTTTTATTTGAATAAAAAAATGTCCAAAAATTTTAATTTCTTGATATACATTATATCTTATTTTTTTTAAAATAGGTAATATCTTTTTATAAACGAGTTTCGCATTATCTATGTCGTTATACTTTAAAGCTTCAAAAAAATAATATAAAGAGCCATTGTAACAATATTGAACCAAGTCGGAATCATTTAACACTATACTCTTTTCAAAATTTGCTATACAATTTAATATTTGAGATCTCTTATATTTGGATAGATACTTAGTATTCTCTTTTGTTTTTGTATTATTATGCTGCCTATATAAAAACAAGGATTTATTAATTATTTTGTAATGCTTTTCAGCCATATTAAAAAACAACCTCGAAAACAATTCTGTTTCTTGGCCCCGTAATATTTTAAGGCTAAACAAGTCTTTTTTCTCTATAAAAGACCTTCTAAACATAACATTATTTGTTACTATTTTAAATTTCCAAAGCACATAATCTTTATATAAAAAAGTATCAATTTTAAGGTCTATTAGTTTTGGTTTCTGCAGAAATTCATCAACATAGCTTCCAGAACAAATTACAAGATCGACACCTTCAATAAAAGCATTTAGTTTTTGACTTATAAAATCAGGTAGCATCACATCATCGTCATCAAACCAATTGATATAATCACCTCTACTTACTTCAAATCCATAATTACGAGCCGCATTCCCTCCAGCTAAGTGGTCTGCTGGGCGGTGGTAGTATTGAAAGCGGGTATCTTTAGTGCAGTACTCCGCCATGAGTTGATCGGTGCCATCGGTACTACCATCATCTACCACTAAACATTCCCAATTTTGATACGTTTGACTTAATACAGAATCTAAAGTCTCTCTAATTAGATTTGCACGATTATACGTTGGGATGATAATTGATATTAAAGGATTACTCATGTTTTCAACATTTTATATAAACATCTAAGAGTTTTAACATCTGTTTTTCTGATTCAAACTCTCTTTTAACAATATTATAACCGTTAACCCCATATTCATTCCATTTATCCTTATGGCTAAACATTTTTACTAATCCTTCAAATATACTTTTAAGGTTAGCTTCTGTTAAGAAGCCTGTTTTATTATTTATAACTACACTTGATATATCTCCTACATTCGTGGCTAATACTGGTAATTTTAAAGCTTGGGCTTCTAAAATAACCGTCGGTAGTGCTTCATTAATACTACTTAATAATAAAAAATGAGAGTCTAACATTTTTTGTCTAACATATTCAGAATTTTGATATAAATGAAAAGTAACATGAGCTGTTAGGCCCAATGTTTTTGTTAATTCTTTTAATTCTGTTTCTAACTTACCATCCCCTATAATATTATACTTCCAAATTATATCAGGGTATTCTTTTTTCAATAAACTTAAAGCGTTTAAAGCAAGATGAAATGCTTTTTCCTCTACTAATCTACCAACTGATAAGATATTACAGACATTAGTTTCTTTATTTGAAATTTCATCTTTTACAAGAACTCCATTATTTATACTTTCTATTTTATTTTCATCAAGTCCAAATGAGACAAGTTTTTCATAATTATAATTTGATATAGAAATAATTTTAGAAGAATATTTAAATAATGAATCGTAAAACCCCTTGGGCCTAACATCGCCTAACCTAATGTCATACCCATGAAAAGTGCATATTAATTTAAATGAGAGGCCTATTTCTTTATATGTACTAGCTTCAATACCATTTGGTCCAAAGTGAGCATGAACAATATCTATCTTAGCATTTAATAAAAAATGAGTAAATAATAAATGCTTAAAAGATTTTGCTCCATATCCATATTTATTGCTATTTAATGCCCTTTTGTATTTTAAAAAATCGGTAGAAAACAAACCGCGAAGTAAAATTTTAATTCCTTTATATAATCTAGACCATTTACTTTTTGGAAAAATATCTGATTTCAGAATAATTCGTTGATCTATTTCTTTAATGCGTCGCTTATCAAAATTCCCTTTATTTAAATCATTTTTAATATAGGTATAAATTAAGACATTTACATTATGGTCTAAAAGCCAAACTATTTGATTATTTATAAAAGTTTCTGAATAATTCGGGAAATTATACATCCAAAATAATACATTTGGTTTGTTATTTAACATTGTAACATTTGTTTTTCAATAAGACATACCCATGCTGTTTAGCACGCGGCACCTTACCTGTTCCAAAAAAATCTGTTTCTTCAACATCAAATTCAATACACTGTTCTAAACAATCAAAAACTTTTCCGCCAACTTCTTCTCCCCAAAGAGATAATCTATACTTTTTACTTATTAGAGGGATATGCTCTATTTCAAATCTAATTTTATTGTATTCGCCTTCAAGTAAAATAGTATTTCCATTAAATTGATTACTTACATTTGATACTGATATATTTTTACTATCACTAATTTCGTAAGATAAATAAATTTTACGTTTTAGGTTAGATTTATTTTTAATTACAACATCTATAAAACACTTAGAGTTTGAATAAATCGCATTTACATTCTCATAAATTCGACCTTCATACTCACAACCTAAAGCAACTGATGTAAAAACAGAAGATTGGTCGCCTCGTCTTTCTTTTAACAACTCTAAATTATTAAAATTGTTATTTGCTGGATTTGTGTTTTCTAAATAAAAATCTATAGCATCAGCTGTGTTATTTTCATAAACTAATTCTCCATTTTTAAGTACAAGTACCCTATTACATAAGCTTTGAATAGCTGCCATGTCATGGCTCACAAACAACACAGTTCTACCATCTCCTCTACTAATATCCTGCATCTTACCTATGGCTTTCTTTTGAAATTCGGCATCGCCTACGGCTAGTACTTCATCAATTACTAAAATATCAGGTTCTAAAAAAGCGGCTACGGCGAAGGCTAAACGCACGCGCATTCCGCTACTATAACGTTTTACTGGCGTATCAACATAACGTTCGCAACCACTAAAGGCAATAATTTCGTCTTCTTTGGCTTTAATCTCGGCTTTGGTCATCCCCAGAATAGCCCCGTTTAAATAGATGTTTTCACGCCCTGTTAATTCTGGATGAAAGCCTGTACCTACCTCTAGCAAACTGGCTATACGCCCCCGGGTTTTAATTTCGCCCGTCGTTGGACTCGTTACCCGCGATAAGATTTTTAACAAGGTACTTTTTCCGGCGCCGTTTTTACCAATAATACCTAAAACTTCGCCTTGCTTCACCTCGAAATTTATATCTTTAAGCGCCCAAGCATAATCGCTTTTCCCCTTACTCGAGCGGTCGTTAGTTTCACCAATCTTTAAATACGGATCGTCCTTACCCCGCACGCGATGCCACCACCGATTTAAATCGTGACTTATGGTACCCGTGCCTATGAGCCCTAGGCGGTATTGTTTGCTTATATTTTCGGCTTTTAGTATGGTCATTTATTCTTAGTTGGTAGTTGTTAGTTCTTAGTTGTTGGAAAATAATGGTTCAAATATAATATTTATAATATCTTTTACTTCTTTAGGTATTTAGTTAATCCACTTAACATTTTTGATAATTCTTCTAATTGCCTTCTAAATAGTACATCCTGATCTTCTTTTATATACCCTAACCGAAACGCAATTGTTGAACAAACAACACACTCATTGACAGAACCTATAGAAATTTGTATAAATCGATTAAATTGAGCATTTGTTCTACCTTGTCCTTCTGAGATATTCAAAGCGATAGAGATTGCTGCCCGTTGAAATTGTGAAGTTAATTGATAGGTTTCGTTTTTAGGAAATGTTTTGGTTACTACATATACGGCATCTACAAAATCTAAAGCCTTTTGATACACTTGTAAATCTTCAAATTTAAAATATGGATTCTTATCATTCATTTCCAAACATTTTTTAATTCACGCTAAAGACTAATATCTATCTACTACAGACATACGACTAAAGACTAACAACTACCAACTAAACCGTATCTACAAACTTCTTCTCGGTACTATTAAACACAATTAAACCAAATAAAAACACCAACACACTTACTACACTTACGTACACTAATTGCATAGTAGAAATGGTGCCAACACCTAACATAATATGCCTAAAGGCCTCGATAACAATCGTCATGGGGTTATACGCCACCAACCAAGAAATACTAGGTAATTTTTCTTGAAAAAAGGACAACGGATACATTACTGCCGAACCATACATAAGTAACTGCACCCCGAACTGTACTAAAAAAGTTAAATCGCGGTATTTAGTAGTCATAGAGGAAATAATCATTCCGAAACCTAAACCTAATAAGCCCATAATACCTACTAGGATGGGTAAAAGGACTAAGCTTATTTCGGGTCTAGCGGCATAGGCCTGCTCGGTAAATACAGTAAAGTATATATAAAAGCCTATAAATACGAGCATTTGTATACCGAATTTCACCAAGTTAGAGACCACTATTGACATGGGGATAATAACACGAGGGAAATACACCTTTCCGAAAATTGCTTGGTTTTTTGTAAACGTATCGCTGGTACCTGTAAGACAAGCCGAAAAATAATTCCATGCGGTAATCCCTGCGAGGTTAAACAAAAAAGCCGGCACACCAGGTTTAACAGGAATGGCTGCCAAGTTGTTAAAAATGACAGTAAATATAATTGAAGTAAATAACGGCTGAATAAAATACCACAACGGCCCTAAAATAGTCTGTTTATACACCGTAACGATATCGCGTTTCACGAATAAAAAGAGTAAATCTTTATACCTCCAGATCTCTTTAAAATTAAGATCGATAAGTTTCCGCTTGGGCGATATGGTATATAACCAAGGTAATTCTGGTTGGTTTGAAGGATTCAATAGCACTGGTTTTAGTAGCTGCTAATATAGGAAATCGGATTTAATCGTGAAATGTTTTATTTAGTCTTTAGAAAAGTGAGTACAGAGTATTGAGTATTGAGAATCGTGCTAACAAATACCTACTACAGACTAAAAACTACTCACGTTTCACGATTCACGGCTCAACTAACAACTAACAACTAAGAACTATTCATGAACTCCACCGTCATTACGAAGGAGGTACGACTGAAGTAATCTGTAACATTAGAACTCTGGTTCATAAGATTGCCGCGCTACGCTCGCAATGACGTTCTAACAACTAAAAACCAAGATCCAAGAACCAGGAGTAAAGATTAAAGAAGATTCACAAATAATAAAGTATAGAGTACAGAGTATTTAGTATTGAGAATCGTGTTAACAACTAATAACTACCTACTAACAACTAATGACTACCAACTATTCACGAACCCCTCCGTCATTACGAAGGAGGTACGACTGAAGTAATCTGTTGAATAAGTGACCTTGATTCATAAGATTGCCTCTCTATGCTCGCAATGACGTTATCCAAACAACTTTCTCCTTCCGATTAACGACTCACCGACAACGATTCACGATTCACTTATAACTAAAGACTAACAACTAAGAACTCCCTATTCACAATTTCCGACTCACGATTCACCATCTATAAACCAGAAAATAACACCCGCTTAACACCTCGAAACCAATTATTCCCGTACTTTTGCGTCTTAAAAAAATACTATGGAATTATCGCAAGTGAAATTGGTGGTTACCGATATGGATGGGACTTTATTAAATTCGAAAGGTGAAGTAAGTCCTAATTTCTTCAATTTATTTAAAGAACTTCAAGCCAACAACATTCAATTTATTGCAGCAAGTGGTAGACAGTATTTTAGTATCATAGAAAAACTCGACGCCATTAAAAATGAAATCACCATCATTGCAGAAAATGGTGGGGTTACCAAACGTGGTGGGGTCGAATTGGCTAATATGCAATTGTCTAAAGAAAAAATAAACAGTATTTTACCCCTATTGCGAACCATAGATAATATTTTTATTGTGCTTTGTGGGAAACAAAAGGCGTATATAGAAACTAAAGACTTACATTTTCCTAAGCTTTTGAGCGAATATTACACCGAGTTTAATACGGTAGATGATCTTACTGAAGTGAATGACGATAAGTTTTTAAAGCTTGCCATTTACCATATTGAAGACTCTGAGGCTTGTATTTATCCGCATGTAAAACACTTGGAAGATGAATTTCAGATTAAAGTTTCAGGACAAAATTGGTTAGATATTTCGCATCATGATGCCAATAAAGGCTTTGCTTTAAAGCAGGTACAAGATACCATGGGTATTTCCGAAAATGAAACTATGGTTTTTGGAGATTATAACAACGATCTAGAAATGTTAAGTAGGGCATATTTTAGTTACGCTATGGAAAATGCACACCCAAATGTTAAAGAAGCTGCTCGCTTTGAAACGAAAAGCAATAACGACCAAGGTGTGGAATTTATTTTAGAACAACTTATTGCGTCTAGAAAGTAGGCTTTGGTTAGTTGTTAGTTGTTAGTAGTTAGTAGTTAGTAGTTAGTAGTTAGTAGTGAAACTATTACATTAAAACAGCCTATAGTATAAAATTATTACATTTTTACATTACTACATTGATACATTGTTAAATTAGTACATTGAAAAATTGTTTTATTAAACCCCAAAAGCAGTAAGCACAAGGTTTCGGGAACCTCCATAATCACGATGTTCACAAAGGTAAATCCCTTGCCAAATTCCCATATTTAATTCCCCGTTAGTAATTGGAATCTGTACACTAGCCCCCATTAGAGAAGATTTAATATGCGCAGGCATATCATCGGCTCCCTCGTAGGTGTGTATGTAATAAGACTGATTTTCGGGCACCATAACGTTTATATGACTCTCAAAATCTAATCGGACTGAGGGGTCGGCGTTTTCATTAATGGTTAGACTCGCCGAAGTATGTTTAATAAATACCTGAAACATCCCTGACTGAATCTGTTTTAATTCAGGAAAGGATGCTAAAAGCGTATCTGTAATAATATGAAATCCGCGTTTATACGGTTTTAGAGTAATTTCCTTTTGAAAAACTTTCATACGAAGTAAAATTAAAAGCTGGCAAATATATTTATCTCATTTTTATGCCCTGTCTAAGGTAGTAATTTCATAAAGAATGAAAAAAGTATTGAGTTTAGAGTATTTAAAATTTAATATTGAGAAAGATACTTACGACTAAGAACTAAGAATCAGGAGCCAAGAATCAAGACTAATGAAGTATTGAGTACTGAGGATTTAGTATTGAGGATCGTGCTAACAACTAAGAACTACCTACTAACAACTAAGAACTATTCACGAACTCCACCGTCATTACGAAGGAGGTACGACTGAAGTAATCTATTGAATAAGAAACCTTGATTCATAAGATGGCCACGCTACGCTCGCAATGACGTACTAAAGACTACCGACTAACAACTACTAACTAAGATCCTCGAGCAAAGATTAGAGACGATTTACGAATTCCGATTTACTATTCACGATTACCGATTCACAATTCACGGCTCAACTAATAACTACTACCAACTATTCACGAACTCCACCATCATTACGAAGAAGGTACGACTGAAGTATTCTGTTGAATAAGAAACCTTGATTCATGAGATTGCCACGCTACGCTCGCAATGACGTTCTAACAACTAACAATTAACTACTAAAGACTAATGAAGTATTGAGTAAAGAGTATTGAGTATTTAAGATTGAGGATTGCACTAAGAACTAACGACTACCAACTACTAGCGATTTTCGATTCACGATTCACCATACAGTTATAAGAAAGATTGCTTCACTGCGCTCGCAATGACGTACTAAAGACTACCGACTAACAACTACTAACTAAGATCCACGAGCAAAGATTAAAGACGATTCACGATTTCCGATTTACTATTCACGATTACCGATTCACGGCTCAACTAACAACTAACAACTAACAACTAACAACTAACAAAAAAATCACGTTTTCTGTTTCTTCTTCTTAGCTGCAGGAAAAAGCACATTATTAAGAATAAGACGATACCCTGGAGATGTAGGATGTAATTCAAGCTCCGTTTTAGGATCTCCTACTTTGTGAGTGTAGTCTTCAGGATCATGACCTCCGTAGAACGTAAAAAAGCCTTTACCTTTTACCCCATGAATATATTTAGCTTCACCATTGCTTCTATTTTCTCCTAACACCAATACATTCGATTTTATTTCATCTCGCGTAAATGATGTAGTTTGCCCCATAAAACCTTTTACCAAGGCTGTATGATTCTGACAAAGCATAGTGGGTACCGGATCCCATTTGGCAGAGAAATCCATAAGAGAAAAATAATCTGACTCTTTAAAAATTCGTCGCTTATTCGTCATGTCTATAGATGAAAATTCATAAACCTTTGGATTCCGTTCTAAAGTATAGTTGGTAAAAGCAAAGGTTTTTGAGTAATCTATCCGTTTCTGGTAATCAGGATCACTACCATCTCCATCAAACATGGCTTCACATATATCTACACCTTCTGCTGACAAAGCGATATCGAACGAATCTGTAGCGCTGCACATAGCAAACATAAAACCACCACCAACTACATAATCTCTAATTTTTAGGGCCACAGCTAGCTTAGATTCAGACACTTTATTATACCCTAAACGTGTTGCTAAAGCCTCCGCTTCCTTCTTGTCTTCTATATACCAGGCAGCCGTTCTAAAACTATTGTAAAATTTACCAAACTGTCCCGTAAAATCTTCATGATGTAGGTGTAACCAATCGTAAAGTAAAAGCGTGTCTTCTAAAACATCTTCATCATAAACGGTCTCGTAAGGAATCTCGGCATAAGTAAGCACCATAGTTACGGCATCGTCCCAAGGCAATTTTCCTTTAGGCGTATACACCGCTATTTTAGGCGCTTTTTCAAGCACAACAGCTTCCATATTCTGACTCGGACTATCAATTAACTCTAAGATTTGTTCGGCCTTTTCGTTCGACACTACTTCAAACGAAACCCCACGAATCTGACATTCCTTTTGAATGGCTTCGGTATCTGGTAATAAAAAGATCCTCCCCTATAGTTTAGCAACCATTTTACTTTTAACTGTTTTTCTAAAGTCCAATAGGTAATCCCATAGGCTTTTAAATGATTTTTTTGTCCTTCAGCATCCATGGGAATAAGGATATAGGAAGCAAAACTCTTTGCTGAAAAGACTAAAAATATGAGAAAAATTAAAATACGTTTCAAAATAGTAGAGGCTGAAAATTGAATGTGAAAGATACTTAATTTTTAAGGCTAGTTAAAGTACTTTATCATAATATTAAGCTTCTGGATGAGGAGTTTAATCAGGATATTGTTTAACCCCTTAAACAACAAAATAAAATCTGCAAGGGTTTAACAATACCATTACTCAAATCTATAACACCACGTTTCACTAAACCTGAAATAGTTGTAAACAAAAAAAACCTGAACAATACAATTATTGTTCAGGTTTAGATATATTATAATCCTATATAAAACCGAAGTTTACCACAGGTTACACGTATTATATAAATTAGAATTTATATAATAAACCAAATTGAGGTTGTGCAAAAATGTTGTTGAATAGGTTGATGTTTAAAGCAAAGCTATTTGAAGGATCTGCATCCTCAGGGTTTGCATTATTATAAGTTAAGATATCAGCTAAAACAAACGTTGCAGCAAAATGTTTTGTAAAGAAATAGTTTAAACCTAAAGTAACATTAGCTTTAATATCATTACTAGTATTATCAAAATCTGTAGTTTCATTTTTTCTACGAGAAT